>JADFPO010000069.1 GCA_022562295.1 Gemmatimonadota bacterium | reverse complement strand
ACCCCGAATTGTCACACCCCCTTTGCACATTGCACCCATGACACAGACATCCGTGCCTTCACGGGGCCAGAGCCTGGTCCCTCCCTGTGGCTCGTTCATGATAGGGGAAATTGGCACGCGGGCCAGCATGACGCCATCTGTGTCAGGACGTTGCAGGGGAAGAGGTCGCGTGCCAGCTCGGTGACCAGCTGGCCTTGGTCGCAGCGGTCTTGCAGGACGATGCCGGGTCGGAGTTCTACGGCCTCGTCTCTCCTTGAGCTACGAGCCACGAGCCACGAGCTACGAGCCGCGCCCCGTCCCCGACCGCCCTTGATCGTCTTCGATCGTCTTTGATCGTCCTGCCCGTCTTCGACCGTCCTTGACCGTCCCCGACCGTCTCTGACCGTCCCTTCCCGCTGCTGCGGCGATTTTATTCGGCCCGCATGCCCACTGGACGGCTCCATCTCGGAGCAGCATACTTGCCAAGGGGGAAACGAAATTCCTATCCCGCACCGGTAACGTGAACGATTTCGGGGCGGCAGGTTCGAGATTGGTGGCATTAGAGATCCGGGGAGGAGACGCGATGTCCAACGAGCCTCTTATGAGTCGATCATCGATCTGGAGCTACTTTGTCGCAGTCGCGCTGCTCATCCCGGGTTGCGATGCTCCGCCCGGCGCGGCAGAAGCTGCCGCCCATAATATGCGGCTCGTCGGTTTTCATGATCTGCAAGCACGCTCCGCCTACCAGCCAGTCGTACATGCGTATGGTGACCGCCGCATTCTCTTCGTCGGACAGCACGCCGGAGAGGCTATGAATCCCCTCACTGGTGTGCTCGAGGTAAACGGTATGTCCATCCTCGACGTAACCGACCCAAGCAACCCGGTGCTGCTACGCCACGTGCCGCCGACCGGCGATGAGGCCAGCGGTACTCAGCATGTTCAGGTTTGCGACGGCTCGATGCTGCCGAACGGCGATCCGGACCGGGTCTATCTCGTGCGTACCAACGGGCTGCTCAGCTATGAAATGTTTGACGTGACCGATCCGGCCGAGCCGCAGTTCCTGCTCACGATCGCCACGACCGGCGTCTCTGCGCGCAGCGAGTCGAGCCGCGGCAATCGGGAAACCCATAAGATGCAATGGGAGTGCGAGTCGGGCATCGGGTATCTCAACGGCACGCCGGACGGTTGGCGCGTGACGCGACTGCTGCAAGCGTTCGATCTCAGCGACCCGGAACAGCCGCGGCATATCCGCGACTTCGGGCTCGTTGGCTGGCAGCCAGGCGCCGAAGGACCCTTTCCGGCCGCAGCCGTCTCCGGCCTACATCAGCCGTTCGTCGTGGGTAACCGGATGTACCTCGGCTATGGAAGCGGCAATGACGGCACGTTACAGATCTTGGATCGAGACAAATTCTTGAACGGCGACCCCGAGGCTGAAGATCCCTTTGCGCCGACACCCGAAAATCTTCTCTATCCGCAAATCGCGCGGCTGGACATGCCGGCGTATTGGGGAGCGCATACGGCGAAGCCAATCTACGGCATTGAGATACCCGATTTCGTTGACGACGTAGAGCCTCGTGTTAGGGATTTTCTGCTGATCCCTTCAGAAGCCGGAAGTGGTGCGCTTCGCTGCCAGGGCACCCCGGACGTCATGTTCATCGTGGATATCACGCAAGAGGACAGACCCTTTCCCGTGTCGACGTATCAGGTTTCGGAGATGCCCGGAGATTTCTGCAACCGGGGCGGGCGGTTCGGGCCTCATTCAATCAATGACGCCTATCATCCAGGCTTTGATAAGGCGCTCGTCGTGCTGTCCTATTTCAACGCCGGTATTCGAGCCGTGGATATCAGAAACCCGTTTGACCCGGTAGAAGTGGGTTACTTCATACCCGAGGTCACGGAGAATACAACGGAACTGTGTGTTGAAATCAACGGCTCGGAAATCTGTGACGTCGTGATCCAGACGAACAACGTGAACATCGATGACCGGGGCTACATCTATGCGGTCGATCGCTCATCTACAGGACTGCACATCATCGAGCTAACGGGAGAGGCGAGGGAGATCGTAGGGCTTAATTGAGCTACGAGCTACGAGGTGTGAGCTACGAGCCACGAGCTACGAGCCCTCCGTCCCTCTCCGTCTTTCTTCGTCTTCCTCCGTCTGCTTTTTAGACCGTCTTCGACCGTCCTCGATCGTCCTCGATCGTCTTTCTTTGAGCTACGAGCCACGAGCTACGTGACCGCCTCGTCCGCCTTTTTCGTCCGGTCTTCTCGTCCGCCCTTCGTCTTCGATCGTCTTCGATCGTCTTTGATCGTCCCTCTTTGAGCTACGCCGCTTGACAATCGGCCAAATCTCCCCATACTACCGACCGATCGGTAGGTAACGACCGAACATCAAGCAGGAGAGGGAATGAGTCAGGCGGTCCGGAGGAAAGGAGGGGTGAAACTCCCCCCGAATCGGTATCGCGAGATCCTCGAGATCGCGGCGCGGATTATCTGCGAGAAGGGTTACGAGGGGGCTTCGATGCAGCAGATCGCCCACGCCTGTGGACTCACGAAGGCGGGGCTGTATTACCACATACGGAGCAAGCAGCACCTGCTCGTTGAGATCATGCACTACGGCATGGACATCTTCGAGGAGCAGGTGCTGTCGCAGGTGGAGCCAATCACGGACCCGTTGGAGCGTCTCCGGACCGCTATGGCGAAGAACGTCCTGATGGTTACCCGCGATCGCACCAAAGAGATCACCATCATCCTGCACGAGCACGCGACGCTGACCGGCGAGGAGCTGGCACGGATCAACACGCGCAAGAAGCGCTACGTGCGATTTCTCGAGCGCTCCTTTTCCGAGGCGATCGCCACCGGCCAGATTCGGCGGGTTGATCCGAAGGTGGCCACCTTCGCCTTCCTCGGCGCTGTCAACTGGATCTACAAGTGGTTCCAGCCCGACGGCCACATCCCCGAAGCACAGCTCGTGCGTGGGATGCAGGACGTTTTCTTCGGCGGTCTGGAGCCGCAGTCCAGCGCGAAGCCAGAGGGATCGTATCAACGCGACCGTGACGACGCGACCGTGACAACGGAACAGCCATGAAACCCATCGCTATCACCGGAATCGGATGTCGACTGCCCAAGGCCAATAGCCCGGCGCAACTGTGGCGCAGTCTGTGCTCGGCCCAAAGTGCGATCGAGGAGATACCGGACGAGCGCTACAACTCCGAGGCCGCTTTTGACCCACGCCCGGGCACCCCGGGCAAGCTGTACACGACCACGGCGGGGCTGGTGGACGACCCGGCACGATTTGACGCGAGCTTCTTCGGCGTTTCGGGGCGGGAGGCCGAGAAGTTGGATCCTCAGGCGCGCATCATGCTCCATGTAACGTGGGAGGCACTCCAGGACGCGAACCTCGTCCCCGAGGATCTGAGGGGATCAGAGACCGGCGTGTACGTCGGCAGCTTGTATGCCGAGTACGAGCGCGCCTTCCTTCTCAATCCCGACAGCTATGACGTCTACGCGTGGGTAGGAAGCACCATGCGCAGTGGGCTGGCTGGTCGAGTCAGCGCCGCCTTCGACTTTCGCGGTCCCAGCATGATGGTGGATACGGCCTGTTCGTCGTCCCTGGTGGCGCTGCACCTGGCCTGCCGCGCCTTGCAGACCTCCGATTGTTCTCTGGCGATCGCCGGCGGCTCCAATCTGTTGGTGGATCCGGTGTACACGATGGGCTACTCGTCGGCCAGCATGCTGGCACCCAACGGGCAGGCCAAGCCTTTTTGCCAGGATGCGGATGGCACTGCTCGGTCCGATGGAGTGGCCGTGGTGGTTCTCAAGCTGCTGGAAGAGGCCCTCGCGGATGGTGATGAGGTCTACGCGGTGGTGCGCGGCGGCGCGATCAACCACGGCGGAGCCTCCAGCCCCTACATGCAGCCGAGCCAGGAGGGCCAGACGGTCGTGTTGCGCCGTGCCCTCCAGGACGCTCGGGTCGAGCCTGACGAGATCCAGTACCTGGAGGCTCACGGCACCGGAACCCGGGTGGGCGACCCCATCGAGCTCAGCTCGATCGCCAGTGCCCTGTGTGACGGTCGTGACGAAGACGATCCTCTGCTGGTGGGTTCCCTCAAGGGGAACATCGGACACACGGAAGGAGCCGCGGGGATCGCCGGCGTGATCAAGGTCGCCCTGGCCCTACGACACCGCAGACTCCCACCGAGCATCAACGCGACTCCGCTCACGCCTTCGTTCGCTTGGGATCGCTGGCCGTTGGAAGTATGCACGCAACTGCGGGAGTGGCCCCGCCCCCAAGCGCCCCTCGTGGCCGGCGTGAACTCCTTTGGTGTCACCGGCATCAACGCGCATGTAATTCTGGGGGAGGCTCCCCCCCCCCCCACCCCCAACCCCGCGTCGACAGCGCGCGGTGAGTCCCGACAAGATGTGCCATCGCGGCCGCACCTGCTGACCCTTTCCGGTCACAGCGCGGCCTCCCTCAGTGCCGCGGCTGCCAACTTTGTGAGCCACCCCTTCGCCGCCGACGAGAGCCTGGAGGACATCTGTCGATCCGCCGCCGCGCGTGCGGTCCATCAATCCCATCGACTCACCGCCCTGGTGGAATCCAGGGATGACATCACGGCCGTCCTGTCCGAGCACCTCGAAGACGTGGACGGGTCGTCACTCGACACCGGTGTCGCGGTCGACGGGGGCGGGGGCGGGGGCGGGGGCCGCCGCCTGGTGTTCGTCTTCTCCGGACAAGGATCGCAGTCGCTGGGGATGGGATTGGAGCTGCTCGCGACCGAGCCCGTCTTCGCCTGTGCCATCGAGCAGTGGGATGAGCTTTCCAAGCAGTACCTGGACTGGTCCATTCTCGACCAGCTCAAGGCCACCCCCGATACCTCCCGCCTCGATGAGATCGCGGTGGTTCAACCCATGCTGGCCGCGATGCAGTTCGGTCTCGCCACTTTGTGGCAGTCCTGGGGCATCGTGCCCGACGCGGTGGTGGGCCATAGCCTCGGTGAGGTCTCGGCGGCCCAGGCCGCCGGCGCGATCACTTTGGCCGATGCCGTGCGAATCACCTGCCAGCGCTCCAAGGTGTTGGGAACGGCCGTCGGCCTCGGCTCCATGATCGCCACCGAGCTCACCTATGATGAGGCGCAGCAGTACGTCGACCGGCACCCCGATCGCCTCTCGGCGGCTTGCAGCAACAGCCCCAAGTCCACGGTCCTCTCCGGGGAAACGGCCCTGTTGGACGACATTTTTGCCGAGCTCGAAGGCAACAGCGCTTTCGTGCGGCGCGTGAAGGTGAATGTGCCGGCGCACAGCGCTCTGCTCGAGCCGTTGCACCAGGCGTGTCTCGATGCCGTAGGGGTGGTGGAGCCGGACGCCATCCAACTGCCGTTCTACTCGACCGTGGGCCCGGACGCGGCGACCGACACAGTGAAGCTCGACCACGAGTACTGGTGGCGCAACATGCGTTACCCGGTGCTCTTCTCCCAGGCGATCGGTCGATTGGCCGACGACGGGTACGACACGTTCATCGAAGTCAGCCCCCATCCGGTGCTGACCGTCCCCGTCATGCAACGCTTGCGTCACGCGGGACACGATGGTCTCGTGGTGCCGACCTTGAAGCGTGGTCAGGGTGAGCGCGGGGCGCTGCTGACCTCGTTGGGCCAGCTCTTCTGCACCGGCGTCACCGCCAACTGGGACGCGGTCTTTCCAGGCGCGAACCGGCCCGCCCGGCTGCCACCCTACGGCTGGAGCGGAGAACGCTACTGGCACGCTGCCGATGCGGGCGTCGTCTCCGCGAAGTCCCACGGCACCAGTCGGCAACACCCGATGCTGGAGGGCGGGGGCGCCTTTCAGTCCGCCGTGGTCCCGCAGGTTCGGCACTACGACCTCGCCATCGAGCTGGACGACCAGCCCTTCCTGGCCGACCATCGGGTCGGCGGCCAGGTGGTTTTTCCTGCCACCGGATACGTCGAAGCGGTCCTGGCCTCTGTCAACGGTTCGGGCTCCACCTCGCTCGAAGACACAGCGTTTCACTTCCGCGACGTCGCGTTCACTCGAGCTCTGGCACTGAGCCAGAAGGTCCAACAGACAGCGCAGCTCGTACTTCGCTCGCGCGGCACCGGTCACGGCTTCGCATTCGAGATTCACAGTCGTCGGGCGAATGCGAACCCGGACGCCTCGTGGACCGCTCACGCCAGCGGGACGATCCATACCGTTCCGTTAAGCCACGTGCCAACCTGGCCACCGCTGCCCGAACCCAGTTCATGCGAACTCGACCCGACCGTGCACTACGACTCGGTACAGCGCAGAGACGTGTACTACGGGCCCAGTTTCAGGACCATCGAGCAGGCCTGGCGGCAGGAGAACGGAGATGTGCTCGCGCGACTCGGCGATGGACTGGAAGACCCCGAGTTCCATTTGGATCCCACCCTGTTGGACGGCGCGCTGCAAACCCTCTACCTCGCGATACAGTCCGAATCGGCCGCCGGCAGAGACCGACTGCTGCCCGCGCGTATCAAAGAGTTATATGTCGTCCCCGATCGCCGGCCCCGTTGGGTGACTACGTCGGTCACCCTTGCCGAGGACGGCTCGAGCGCCACCGCGAACATGTGGCTGTACGACGACGACGGCCGGCCCAGCGTGATGATGCGTGGGGTCGAGTTTGAGCGGTCTGAACGCACCAACGCCGTCACCGAGCTGATCCACTCTCAGCGGTGGCAGCGTCTTTCGAGCGGTGGTGTGGGGCCCGCCTCGTCTGTGCCCAATCGATGGCTGGTTGTGGCGGACGAAGGCCGAGTAGCCAGAGCGTGGCTGGCTCGCTGGGTGCGGGACCACCCGGAGCATCGCTGCCTGTTCGTCTCCGGTGAACGCGGAGGCGGTGCTGATCTTCCCAATGTCGTTCGATGGCTGGGCCCCGTGGGTCACAACGCCGATGCCATCGTGAAGCGTTGCGCGAAACTGTGCGGTCCGGACGACACGTTGGGCATCCTTCATCTGTCGTCCCTCGACTCTCAGCTTGATGGAACCTCCGCTGTGTCCGCGGATCGAATGGAGGCCCTGCGCGACGCGCAGGTCATGGGGCTAGTCCGACTCACCCAGGCGCTCGACGCGCAATCCGATTCGCTCCCGCCTGAACTGCAAACATGGTGGGTGACGTGCAACGCGATGGCCGTCACCGCGTCACAATCGTGCATCCATGTGGGCCAGGCCACGATGTGGGGTTTTGTGTCATCCCTGCGAGTCGAGCACCCGCGGTTCAACGCCACACTGGTGGACCTCGACGCGGACGACTCACCGGACCAGTGCGCGTCTCGACTGGTGGATGTGATCACGTCGCCCCCCCCCGGTGCCGGCGAGGACCGGCTGGCCTTCAGAGCAGGACAGTGCTGGGTGCCGCGGCTGCAGCATGCGGCCGACGACGGACCGGCGTTGTCGGCGCAGGGGACCAGCGTGGACCATGCCACGCCGTTTCGTGTGGCCATGCCCCAACCGGGTGTTCTCGAACGCCTGCGGCTGGTGGGCACTCGGCGCACCGCGCCCCAGGCGGGTGAAGTCGAAATCCACGTCCACGCCAGCGGCCTCAACTTCCACGACGTCTTCCTCGCGATGGGGATTCTGGCTGCGGACCACGGAGACCTGGAGAGCTCGTTGGGTCTCGAATGCGCCGGCGTCGTGACCGCTCTGGGCGAAGGCGTCACGCACCTGAAACTGGGCCAAAGTGTCGTCGCGGTGGCGCGAGGTTGTCTTGGCTCCTATGCCGTCACCGACGCCCACCTGGCGTGCGCGAAGCCTGCAGCGCTTTCCTTTGACGAAGCGGCCAGTATCCCAATCATTTTCCTGACGGCCCATTACGCCCTGAACGAGCACGCTCATCTCGAGCGCGGTGAGTCGGTCCTGATTCACGCCGGAGCGGGGGGAGTGGGTTTTGCCGCCATCCAACTGGCCCAGAGAGTGGGCGCGAGGATCCTCTCGACTGCCAGTGCAGCGAAGCACGATTACGTTCGCGGCCTGGGTGTGGACGAGGTCTTCGATTCGCGCAGTCTCGACTTTCGGGACGACGTTCTGGCCGCCACCGAGCAAAGAGGTGTCGACGTCGTCCTCAACTCGTTGGCCGGCGAGTTTCTGCGCAAGAGTCTGGAGGTGTTGGCCCCCTACGGGCGCTTCGTGGAGATCGGCAAGGCCGATGTGGTGTCCAACGGACAGCTGGGGCTCAAGCACTTCGAGGACAACCGCTCCTTCGTGGCGATGGATATAGCGAAGCGATGCCAGGACCGTCCCCAGGAGGTGGGGAAGCGGTTGGCCGATCTGATGAAGCTGTTCGATGCCGGCGATCTGCGCGTCCCTCCCATCGAACGATTCCCCCTCGACAAGGTCGCCGATGCATTCGCACACATGGCGGAGGGGAAGCACCGTGGCAAGATCGTGCTGGCTGCCGATCCGTCTTCCAATGAGGTCTATCTGGGACAGACCCGCACCGAGATTCGCGGAGACGGCACCTATGTCATCCTCGGCGGCGGCGGCCTCGGCGGGGCGTTGATCGACTGGCTCCTTGCCAGCGGCGCAAGGCACATCGCGGTGATCAGCCGCAACCCCCCCCCCGATCGGATCCCGATCGCACGTGCTCCGTTACGTGGGTGAAGGGCGACGTGACCGACGCGAAGCAACTCGGAGGAGCTTTCGCGCGGATTCAGCGGGACATGCCGCCGATTGCCGGCGTCGTGCACGCGGCGGGCTGTACTGATGACTCATCCATCGTGTCGATGACCGAAGCCCAGGTGAGCTCGGTCTGCCGCACCAAGATGGAGGGTCTGTGCAATCTCCAGCAGGCGGTCGAACACCTGTCCCTGGACTTTCTCGTGTTGTGCTCGTCGGCCACCTGGTTTCTGGGATCTCATGGACAGGCCAACTACGGGGCAGCAAACGCCTTCGTGGAGGCCATGGCCCAGGCCTGGCGTCGGCAGGGGATTCCCGCCACCGTGATCAACTTCGGCCCCTGGGATGAGGTCGGCATCATCGCTCGAGCGGGCGCCGATGTCGCGGGTCGGCTGGTCGATCGAGGGTTCGCGCCGATGATGCCGCACCGAGCCGTGGCCGCTCTTGAAGACCTCCTGCGCCGCGATGTCACCAGCGCCGCCGTGATGGACTTCGCGGCCGAGAAGTGGCTGGCGGGGGTTCGAGTCAAGGACCGGAGCTGTTTCTTCGAGGACGTGATGCCCGAGACCGACGCCCCGGACTCGGCGACCGCCGATGAATCGAGCAATGTGGTCGATCTTCTTGGCTCCAGCGACGACCCCGTCAAGGCCATGGAGGGATTCCTGGTAGAGCAGCTACGTCGCTGCCTGCGGCTGCCGGCGTCACGAGCACCGGACCCGGTGGTGCCCATGCGGCGACTCGGTCTGGACTCGCTGATGGCCCTGGAGCTGTCGCTCCGGATCGAGGAGGCAATCGATCAACCGGTCGCTGCCGGTGTCTTGCTCGAGGACGGCATGAGCGTCTCTCGCCTCGCCGTGAACCTCTCTGAGCTACGAGCTACGAGCTACGAGCCACGAGCTGTGGGCCTTTGAGCTACGAGCTACGAGCCGCGAGCTACGATTCGGACTCGGCCGCCTGCCCGCCTGCCCGCCTTGACCGCCTCGTCCGCCCCTCGTCTTCGACCGTCTTTGACCGTCTCCGACCGTCTCTGACCGTCCCTTCCCGCTGCTGCGGCGTTCTATTCGGCCCGCATCGCCACCGTGGGATCCACTCGTGTCGCGCGTAGCGCTGGCAGGAACGACGCAACCATCCCGGTTACGGACAACACCGCCACGATCCCCACGAACACGGTCGGATCGGCGGCACCCACTTCGAACAACAACAACGAAAGCAGTCGGCCGAGCCCATACGCCAGGACGACGCCGATCGCCATCCCCAGCGCCAACTGTTTCATCCCCTGCTGCATCACCAGCCGCAAGACCCGTGCGGGAGTAGCACCCAATGCGACGCGGAGACCCACTTCGCGCGTGCGTTGGTTGACCTGGAACGAGAGCACGCCGTAGAGGCCGACGGTCGCGAGGAACAGCGCCACCCCACCGAAGATCATGAACATCACGCCGAAGATGGTGAAGAACGACTGGGCCTGGCGGATGGCGTCGCCGAGCGACGTAGGCGACGAGAGTGGCAGGTTGGCGTCGAGTGAAGCCACAACCCGCTGTGCGGAGGCGCTAAACTCGAGTGGATCGCCCTGGGTCCGTACGACGATGTTGACCGACGACGTCGGGCGTTGCGCGAGCGGAATGTAGACCGCGTTTTGCGTCAAAAAGAACGCCTCGGTGTCCAGATAGAAATCGGGCACCACACCCACGACGGTGAACCATCGCTCGTCCCTCGCTCGCGCTACGCCCTGTTGAATCGTGCCCTGAAATTGTATCCGTTTCCCGAGGGCCGACTCGGTGCCGTAATGACGTGCCTGGAACGACTCATTCACGATGGCAACGGAAAGCGCCGTCGCGTCGTCCGCGGCGGTGAAATCTCGACCAGCGATCACGCTCGCCTCGATCGAAGCGAAGTGTTCCGGTGAGATGGAAGCGATCCTCGTGCTCGGGTAATCTCGATCTCCCAAATACGTTTCCCCCTCGAGGGCGAAACGCCCGTTCCCAAATCCAACGATCGGGAGATCCGTCGTGACCGATGCGCTGAACACGCCTGGTTCGGCCTCCAAGCGCTCCACGAGTTCCCTGAAGAACTGTAGTCGTCTCTGATCGTCCGGGTAGTCAGTATCCGGCAAGGCGACGCCGGCGGTGAAAATGTTATCGGTGGCGAAGTCGTAATCGATGTTTGCCAGGTTCGTCACGCTCTTTACCATGAGCCCGGCGGCGACGAGTAGCGCACACGAGAAGGCAACTTCCATGACGACGAGCGAGCGGCTCAACCGGCCGATGCGCAGGCTGGAACTGCCCCGGGAATCATCCTTCAAGACGGCGTTGACATCCGCGCCGGACGCTCGCACCGCGGGCAACACACCCGAGAGCAAGCTCGCCAATACGGTCAGAATCAGTACGAACACCAGTACCTGCGGATCGATCCCGATGGCAAACCAAAAGGGCAGCGTCCCCGGAAACGTTTGAAGAACCGCGTTGAACCACCCGATACCGAACTGCGCCAACCCGATTCCCACTATGGCCCCAATCACCGCGATCACCGTCGATTCCGACAAGAGTTGAACGACGACCCGACGCCGACTCGCACCCAACGCCGTGCGGACCGCCACTTCCTTGCTGCGAAGACTGGCGCGAGCCAATAGCAGGTTGGCCACGTTGGCACACGCGATCAGCAACACGAGCCCAACGGCACCGAGCATGGTGAGCAGCAGTGACGATATTTGTGAGCCCATGATGACGCGAGCGTAGGGACCAACGTGCACACTCATGCCCTCGTTCGTCTCCGGATACTCCTGGGCGAGCTGCGTCATGATCCTCGCCAGGTCGGTTTGTCCCTGCGACATCGAGACGCCGTCCTTCAACCTGCCCACTATCGGAAACACCGGGGGGCCCTCTCCCCTTTCGAAGCTCAGGTAGTCCACCTGCAACGGCTGCCAGATTTGTTGGTTGATCGGAAACTCGAATTTCTCCGGCATGACGCCAACGATCGTCGTTGGCCTGCCACCCATACGAACCACACTGCCCAGCACCCCTTGGTCTCCACCCAACCGATCCTGCCAAAATCGGTACCCGATGACCGCCACCGCCGGCGCTCCCAGCACCTCATCTTCAGACGTGAGACCACGGCCCATTAGCGTGGGCGTGCCGATCAGGCTGAACAGGTTCGCCGAGACCAACGCTCCCGGGATGATTTCCGGATCGCTGTCGGTAGCACTGACATTCACGGGGACCGTGGAGACAGCCGCGAGATCCTCAAACGTCGTCTGACGCTCGCGCAGATCCCTGAAGTCGTGAATCCTGCTGATCATACGATTCACGCCCTCGGAGGAAACGATTCTGTGGATGGCCATGACTTCGTGCGCTTCCTCGACCGGCAACCCACGAAGCACCACACCATTGACGATGCTGAACATCGCCGTGGTCAAACCGATGCCGAGGCCCAGAGCGGTCACCGCCGTGATCGCCAACCCAGGTTGCCGCACCAAACCGCGGAAGGCCAAACGGATATCCCTTATCAGATTCTGCATCTCTTTCAGCTACGAGCCACGAGCTACGAGCTACGACGCCTCCCCCGACCGCCTCGTCCTTGACCGTCTTCGACCGTCCCTGACCGTCCTTGACCGTCTTCGACCGTCCCTGACCGTCCTTGACCGTCCCCGACCGTCCCCGACCGTCCCAATTTACACCCCCGCCAATTCTCTCGATCTCTCAAGCAACTTAACCGTCGCCCACGAATGAGCTGCGAGCTACGGCCCACGAGCGACGATCCGTCTTAGATCGTCTTCGATCGTCCTAGATCGTCCTAGATCGTCCCGTTCTGCCCGCCTGCCCGCCTGCCCGCCTGCCCATCCGCCCAACCGCCCGTCCATATGTACCATCGTGCGTGCCGAGACATACCACCGTATCTTACGGCCAGGTCCCCACCTCGCATCGAACAGGGGAGAACGCGAATGAAAACGACCTGTAGTCTTCCTATCGGAAGGACCCTACTCGCACTCGCAGTGGTGCTGGCAGGCTGTGCTGGCCAAGCACAGGATTCGGGAGACGGTGTGCCGATGTTCGAGGTGGATCCGCTGTGGCCGAAGCCGTTGCCGAACCACTGGATCCTCGGCAGGGTCATCGGCGTGACGGTCGATTCGCAGGACCACATCTGGATCATTCATCGGCAGAACACGTTCGACGAGATCACGGAGATCGGTGCGGTGGCGGATCCGCCCACGAGTGAGTGCTGCATTCCGGCGCCGAACGTCCTCGAGTTCGATCAGGAGGGCAACCTCGTCGGCTCGTGGGGTGGCCCCGGTGAGGGTTACGACTGGCCGTCGTCGAACCACGGGATCACCGTGGACCACATGGATAACCTGTGGATCGGCGGCAACGGCAGTGATGACGCCCACATCCTGAAATTCGCCAGGGATGGGACGTTCTTGATGCAGATCGGTCGTCCCGGCGCGAGCAGGGGCAGCCACGATACCGAGAACTTCGGCCGAGTGGCCAAGATCGCCTTCGACGCGGACGCCAACGAAGCGTACATCGCCGATGGATACGGCAACAAGCGCGTCGCCGTCATCGACATGGACACCGGCGAGCTGAAGCGGTATTGGGGAGCCTACGGCAACGAGCCCGACGACACCGACATCGGTCTCTACAACCCCGACGACGAGCCCGCGCAGCAATTCCGCAATCCCGTCCACTGCGCCGAGCCGTCGAACGACGGGCTCGTGTACGTCTGCGACCGGCCGAACGACCGGGTTCAGGTGTTTCGAAAGGATGGCACGTTCGTGCGGGAGCTGATCGTCGCGCCCGCCACCTTGGGTGGTGGCTCTACGTGGGACATCGCCTTTTCGAAGGACCCAGAGCAGAAGTTCATCTACCTTGCCGACGGCATGAACAAGAAAGTGTACATCATCGAGCGCGCCACGATGGAAATCTTGACGAGCTTCGGCGACGGCGGGCGGCAGCCCGGCCAGTTCTTCGGCGTGCACAGCATCGCCACCGATTCGCGGGGCAACATCTACACCACCGAGACCTATGAAGGAAAGCGCCTGCAGAAGTTCGTCTACAAGGGTCTCGGACCGGTGACCGCGGAGAACCAGGGAGTGGTGTGGCCGGGTTGAGCTATGAGCTGTGAGCTATGAGCTATGAGCTGTGAGCTATCGGCTTTCAGCTGTCAGTCATAAGTGGCCATATTGAGCCACGGGCTACGAGCCGCGAGCAACGTTTCGGATTCGCCCGCCTGCCCGCCTGCCCGCCTGCCCGCCTGCTTCAGTCAATAACAAACACCGTTGAGCCGGTCGTGTTTCTGGCCTCGAGCTCCCGATGCGCCTGTTGAACGTCTCGCAGCGGATATGTCTGATGAACGGGAACGGTTATGGTCCCATCGACCACCGCGTCCAGCACTGCCTTACAACCCGCGCGCGATTCTTCTCTGTCGGTGTAGTAATGCCGGAGCGCCGGACGTGTGACGAAGAGCCCTCCTTTTTGCGCGAGGAGTAACGGAGAAAAAGGCTCGACTGGGCCGGATGCATTGCCGAAACTCACGAGCATTCCCCTCGGACACAGCGAGTCGAGGGAGGCCTCGAACGTGTCCTTGCCGACGGAGTCGTATACGACGTCGACGCCACGCCCATCGGTCAGCTCGCGAACCCGAGCGGCGACATCTTCCTCGCGATAGAGAATGACGTGCGTGCAACCGTGGCGCTTCGCCAGCTCGGCTTTGGTTTCGGAGCCAACCGTGCCAATGACCTTGGCTCCGATCGCGCGCAACCACTGACAGGCGATGAGACCCACGCCACCCGCCGCCGCGTGCAACAGAACCCAGTGTCCCGCCTTGACGGAGAACGTGCGGTGAATGAGGTACTCGACGGTACACCCCTTCAACATCACGCCGGCAGCCGTCGAGTCGTCGACGACGTCGGGCAGGGGCACCAGTCGACTCGCGGGCAAGACGCGAGCTTCCGCGTACGCTCCGGCTGGACCGTTACCGGTGTAGGCCACGCGGTCGCCCGCTTGCAAGTCGGTTACCTCGGCGCCGACCTCCTCTACGACGCCGGCCCCTTCCATGCCCGGCGTGAACGGCAACTCGACGGGATATAAACCGGTCCGCTGGTATACGTCGATGAAGTTGAGTCCGACCGCCTTGTGGCGGAGCAGGACGTCGCCGGGACCGAGTTTCCCGAGTTCGATCTCGGTCCACTCCAAGACTTCCGGCCCTCCGGTCTCCCGGACCACGATGGCACCCGTCATTGCTGGCATCCGCCGGCCTCCTCGCTGTTATCTACTGGCAGTGGTGCGTCCTCAAGGATGCCGAGCGGACGGCTGTCTTGCAAGACAGATCGGGGCCGTCTTGAGCTATGAGCTACGAGCCACGAGCCGCGAGCGTCTGCCCGTCCGCCCGCCCGGAGTCTTGAGACGTTTACCCCGAGTTGGCCAACCGTAAGAATCGATCTACGAGCGTCGAACACGTTGAGGGGTGTTGAGCGCAGTTTTTCGCTCATGCCGGCAACGTTTGGGTTAGGTCTTTTCCTCGCTCCTGATGAACTTGGGTTGGACAGCGACGTGGAGCCTTCTGATCAGTGTCCGGTGAGCGGTCGAACGTCGAGCCCTTCAGGTATCTGAACGGACGGGGCGGGTGACGCCGTCGCGCAAGTACGCTATGTCCCACAAGCCTGCGGTGACTCCGGTCGAACGGGTCGAAGAGCGCATTCTCCAGATCCGGGGACAGAAGGTGCTCCTCGACAGTGACTTGGCACGGTTGTACGAGGTGCCGGTCAAACAGTTGAATCAGGCGGTCAAGCGGAACCGTGGACGATTCCCACCAGACTTCATGTTCCAGCTTGATCGAGAAGAGTGGGCGGCTTTGAGGTCACAATCTGTGACCTCAAAAGTTCGGAGGGGTGGGCGGCAGTATCCTCCCTATGTCTTTACCGAACACGGAGCGGTCATGGCGGCGACCGTGCTGAACTCCGACCGAGCCGTGGCCATGAGCGTCCTGGTGGTGCGTGCTTTCGTGCGGCTTCGGAAGGTGCTGGCCACTCATGAGGAGCTTGCCCGCAAGCTTGCAGCGTTGGAGCAGAGGTACGACCAGCAATTCCAGGTCGTCTTTCAGGCCATCCGCGAAATCCTGGAGGTGCCCAAAGTCGAGCCGGCGCGTCGACACATCGGATTCGTGCGTTACGATGACACGTGAGACGGCGCTGAGCTACGGGTTACGAGCTACGAGCCGCACGCTACGATTCGGACTCGCCCGCCTGCCCGCCTGCCCGCCCGCCCATCCGCCCGCCTGCCCGTCTTGAGCTACGAGCTACGAGCTACGAGCCGCGCCCCGTCCCCGACTCTTCTCGGTCGGCGCCCGCCTCCCGCGCGGGTCGCGCGTTTCGAGATAGCTCCAAAGGGTGTGCTCCGCTACCATCCAATCTCGGCCACGCTTGATTCCGTAGAGTCTTCCGTTGTGTATCTGCTTCCGCAAAGTGGCGGCCGCAAGACCACTTTCTTCGGCGGCTTCCGTCAACGTCAAGAGCCGTTCGGGTGAATCCATTGCGGCCAGCGCGCGAGCGTCGTAATGCTCGCTAGCGTTCAGTACCTCTACGGAGATCAACCGCCCGCGCGCGTCTAAATCGATGTTTACGTCGCGGGCGATGCGCCGTGTTCGCTTGGACTTTGCCCCAGGAGCCAATTCCACCGCCATGGCATCGACGGCCTCGTCATAAGTAAACCGCATGCTTGTCCCTCAGTCCTTCCATATAACCGTGATCACGCAAATGCGATGTGCGTCTTCCGTGTACACTACCTCCAACTCGCGCCGACCGATTACACCACGCTTGCTGAACCGTGGATCGCGACGCTCCAGGGGGGGGGTGTGCAACGAACTCCACACCCCGCGCGCCAACACCCGCCGCACATCCGCGCGGCGGACACCGCGCTCCCACATGCGCCGCGCTGCGTGCGCGGAGTACTCGATGTTCTTGTAGGTCACGGCGTGGGTTGCCGCGAACCCACGTATGGAAAATACACGATAGCGTGTATTTGTACAAGATGTCTGAGTTCCACCCAACGAACCTACCCGACGTCGATTCACTAGGCGGTATCAAACGATTGCGGTTATTGGCAGAATGATGCAGCGCGGTAACTGGCGACTGCCCAAAGCCCAACTGCCCGTCTTGAGCTATGAGCTATGAGCTACGAGCCACGAGCCACGAGCCACGAGCTACGAGCCGCGCCCCGTCCCCGACCGGCCTTTGATCGTCTTCGATCGTCCTGACCGTCCTTGACCGTCTTCGACCGTCCCTGTTCTAATTCCGCCTCACCCGCGTAAAGTCGAGATACGCTGTGCCGTCCACCTCCGAGCGCTGGACCATCACCCGGTAGCTCCCGGTCTCCCCCCCCCAGCTCGTCTCGGCTACGTGCTGCCGAGTCCGGACCTCCACGTCCGCTGGATCGGGGCCATCCGTCAGCAGCTCGTGCAGCACCCGGCCGTCCATTCCGGGGGGGACCGGCAGGCCGAGCAACCAGAGGACCGTGGGCGCCAGGTCGGCGTTACCGGTGGGCACGTCCGTGCGGATGCCACGCTTGATGTCGGGACCGGCAGCGAGGAACGCGGCCCGGACGTCGAACGGGCTCGTCGACCCGTGCGTGGCGGCCAGGCCGCTCGCGGTCACGAGTCCGGGGAAACCGTGGCGGTTCTCGTCCGGCAGCCAGTCCGAGAAGACCAGCACGTCTGCCGAGCGAGCGTGGTCCCAGCTCGCCATGGCGAGCGAGAGCGTCCCGGGCACCGATCCCTGCACTGAGCCAGGCTCGCCCCTGGTGAAGATCGCGCCGACACCCGCCGTCTCCTGCAGCGCGCGAACGATCGCGGCGACGCGTTCGGTCCCGCCGTCGGCCACGTGGATCGCTGGCCCGGAGATCACGACGTCGTCCGACGTGGTCGAGGCCTTGAGGCCACGGTCGACAAGCAAGGCCGCGTACGAGGGACGGCCCCCGCTCAGCTGCGAGAAGCCGTGATCCGAGATCACGAAAAGGTTAGTGGTCTCGAGCTCGCCGCGCTCTTGCAGGCCGTCGAGGAAGCGACCCATTTCCCGGTCGACATACGTAAGCATCTCGAGCGT
>JADFPO010000068.1 GCA_022562295.1 Gemmatimonadota bacterium | reverse complement strand
GTTCCACGGGCTCGGAAAAGTAGTATCCCTGGGCGTACTCACATTCCATGTCCTTGAGCATGGCGAGTTGCTCCGCGGTTTCCACACCTTCCGCAACGACGCTGACGCCGATGTTCTTCGCCAGGGCAAGGATCGTGCGCACGATCTCCGCCGACTCGCGTCGCGTGTCGATGCTGCCCACAAAGGAACGGTCGATCTTCAGAGTGTCTATTGGGAAGCGATGGAGATAGCGAAACGACGAATAGCCGATCCCGAAATCATCCACATCCAACTTGACATCTAGCTGTTTCAGTTCCTGCAATATCTTGAGTGTCGACTCGGCGTCGTCCATCACGACCGTCTCGGTCATTTCCAATCTCAGGTTCCGAGGATCGAAATTCGTTTCGCGCAGGATCTTGTCTATCTCACGCACCACATCACGCCGCATGATCTGTTTTCCCGACAGGTTGACACTCAGCGTCAGCGGCGGGCTCGTAGGGAACTGTTGCTGCCATTGGCGCATCTGTTCACATCCCTGCCGAAGCACCCACCAACCGAGCGGTACGATAACACCCGTTTCCTCGGCGACACGGAGGAAATCAAGGGGTCGGAGCATCCCGCGGTTCGGGTGCTCCCACCGTACCAGCGCCTCGACCCCGGTAATCCGGCCGGACGCGATCGACAGAATCGGCTGGTAGACGGTGCGGAACTCCTCGCGATCTACCGCCCAACGAAGGTCGGTCTCGAGCTGCAGACGGGCGTTGGCCCGCTCATGCATACCCAGATCGAACACCGCGTAGGTCGCTTCGGGTTGTTGCTTCACCCGATGAAGGGCAAGCATGGCGTCGCGCAGCAGTTCCGCAGATCGTTCGTATCCGCTCGAGCTGAGGGCAATCCCCACGCGCCCGGAACTGAATACTTGTTCGTCCCCCACTTGAAAGGCTCCGGACAAATGCTGTTCCATCCGATTCGCCACCCTCAGCGCATCACTTATGTCGCTGATGTCGTCCAGCAGAATCCCGAACTCATCGCCGCTGAGGCGAGCCAACACGTCGACCGACCGAAAGCACGGTCGCAGCCGCTCCGCGATTGCCACCAGAAGCTGATCGCCAACGGTGTGCCCAAGGCTGTCGTTCACGACATGAAAGCGGTCGAGATTGAGTACGAGCACCGCAAACAGGTAATCCTTGTGGCGCTTGGCGCGGCTCAACGATCTGTCCACCAAATCCATGAGCATTGCCCGGTTGGGCAGGCCGGTGAGCGAATCGTGGAGAGCGGCGATGGGCGACTCGCCAGCCGGCCACTGGTCCGAAATCCTCCCCCCAGGTCGACCCTCGGTGATGTCCTCGCACGTGATCACCAGGGCGGCGGCGTCAGCGCCCTCGATGACGTCGCACACCAAGTACGCTGGAAACGTGCTCTCATCCTGACGCACGTTGATTCCCTTGTGCCGCCAGCTCGTTCGCTCACGCCACCGCGCCGTCAGCGATTCGGTATCATCGGGAGAGACAAGAACGCTGAAGTTTTGGCCGACCAACTCCCGAGGCGCATACCCGTGCATCTCCGCCATCACTTGATTCACATAGAGAATCATTCCCGCTACGTCGGCGACTGCCACTCCTAGCGGCAGGGGGTCCGTGATGTCGGCGCGCTGTTTCGCTTCAGTACGTGATGTCATCTCGTTCCAAACGCGGTTTCCGTCCACATTGGCGCCGCTGGCGGCGATCGATCGACTCTTGCAGTATGCCACGCACCGGGCGGCGCGGGCTTCCGCCAGTCTCTAGGAGCGATCACTAGTCGACATCCGAGCCGCTCTGGTAGTGTCCCTAAATTTGTGTAGAAGCTGAAGAACGACTTCTGTTCAGAGGATTGTGGTTCAGGTCTCTGGACAGGGTGGGAAAAAGGGGTCAGCCGGAGGTCCTCCGTCCCTTCCCTGCCCTAGATGCCGCGAACCCGCAACAAGTTACGGAATCGGCCGTGGATATCCACGGTCGCCCGCAAAGTTACAGCCCGGATGGACAGATACACAGATGCCGGATCGAATTTATGCAGACCCAGAAGCCGACCATGCTCGCGAGGAGGCGAAGGCAATGCGTACTCGGATTCGCGGCGAATTACAGGAGGAAAAAACCCAGTGAGGCGTAACCCATGCGTAACCCACCGACTTTGGTCGGTTACGCGAAGTAGTCCCTATGTCGTTGGTAGGTTGAAGGTTGGAGCAATGGGCCAGGGAGGAGTTGAACCTCCGACCTCACGCTTATCAGGCGTGCGCTCTAACCAACTGAGCTACTGGCCCCCGCCCCCGCCCCACCCGCGGGGCGGGATCAAATGTAGATAGGTCGAATAATCGCGCCAAGTGGTGCCAGTACCGCCACGTCAAACTTCCCACTCCTCCCGACGGGATGATGGCGTCATAGGCTCTTGTCCCCGAGGCCGTCGTATTCAGAGTACAGATCGGGCTCTTCGTCGTCCTCGGGATCGAAGTCCTCCTCGTTTTCTCCGAGCTCCTCGTTCTCCTCGAAGTCCGGCCCTCCGGAGGTCTCGTCATCCTCGACGGCGCTTCTGGGAAACACCGTGCAGTCCCTTGCCCGCATGGTGAGCTTCTCCTAGGCCCGTAGGGGTGGCTCCGACAAGGCGGCCCGGGCGGCGGCTCGGGCGATCTTGCGACGCGCCACCGCCGTCAGGTATCGCTTGCGTAGCCGGAGGGTCTTCGGCGTAATCTCTATTAACTCATCGTCGTCGATGTATTCAAGAGCGAGCTCCAGAGTCGTCTGACGAGGCGGCTCCAACCGGATCATCTCATCGGCCGCCGTCGTCCGCATGTTGGTGAGTTTCTTTTCCTTCGTGATATTGACGTCCATATCGGCGAGTCTCGCATTCTCTCCTACGATCATGCCCTCGTAAACTTGCTCGCCAGGACCCACGAACAGGGTAGCGCGCTCCTGCAAGTTGAAGATGGCGAACGCGACGGACACCCCGGGTCGGTCGGCAACGAGCACGCCCCGCTTGCGTCCTGCGATCGGACCCGCCCACGGTCCGTACTCCAAGAACCGATGGTGCATCACGCCTTCGCCCCGGGTGTCGGTGAGGAACTCGCCTCGCAAACCGAACAATCCTCGCGACGGGACCCGCGATCGTATCCTCACTCGCCCGTGGCCGGCATTTTTCATGTCCAACATTTCGCCACGGCGCGTCGCGAGCTTTTCGATCACCACGCCGAGCATTCCTTCCGGTACCTCGATCGTCAGTTCCTCGTACGGCTCGAGCCGCTCGCCGTCGTCGCTGACCTTCGTGATGACGCGGGGACGACTCACCTGAAATTCGTACCCCTCCCGCCGCATGGTTTCCATCAGAATGGCCACGTGCAACTCACCGCGGCCAGACACGGTGAGGACCTCCGGCGTGTCGGTGTCCTCCACCCGGAGGGCGACGTTGCGCTCCAACTCCCGGTACAGCCTCTCGCGTAGCTGGCGCGACGTCACGTACCTGCCGTCACGCCCCGCGAGCGGCGAATTGTTGACCATGAAGTCGATCGATATCGTCGGAGCCTCTATGGCGATTCCCGCCAGCCGCTCCAGACAGGATGGATCCACCGCCGTCTGGCCGATCTCGACATCGGCCAGTCCGGCCAGAGCCACGATGTCTCCGGCAACCGCCACGTCCACATCCGTGCGGTGCAAGCCTTCGAACGTGTACAGATTGGTGATACGTGAATGCTGGACCCCCGACTCGCCCACGAGCCCGGGGGTTCCCGAAGGCAACAGTGCGACCTGCCGGCCCACCTCGGCGCGCCCACGCTCGACCCGTCCGATGGCCAGCCGGCCAACATACGGGCTGTGCTCGACTGTCGACACGAGCATCTGAAACGCACCCGCAGGATCACACGGGGGTTCGGGGACATGCTTCACGATCGCCTCGAACAGGGGCGTCAGATCGGTGGCCCCCTCTCCCGGTTCGGTCGACGCGTAGCCGTGCTTTGCCGACGCATAGAGAAACGGCGCATCGAATTGTTGCGACGACGCCTCCAAGTCCATGAACAACTCCAGCACCTCGTCATGCACCTCTTCGGCGCGCGCATCCGACCGATCGACCTTGTTGATCACGACGATAGGTTGCAGCCCCAAGGCTAGCGCTTTGCGCAGGACAAACCGCGTTTGCGGCATGGGTCCTTCGGCAGCGTCCACGAGAATGAGCACGCCGTCAACCATTCTGAGGATGCGCTCGACCTCTCCCCCGAAATCGGCGTGTCCCGGTGTATCGACCAGGTTGATCTTCGTATCGCCCCAGCGGATCGACGCGTTTTTCGAGATGATCGTGATGCCCCGCTCCTTCTCGATCGGGTCGGAATCCATAACCCGCTCCTCCACACGTTGGCCCGGGCGGAAAACACCGGCCTGCCGCAGCATCTTGTCCACCAACGTGGTCTTTCCATGGTCGACGTGCGCTATGATTGCAATGTTTCGAATGGACAAGGCGTCGACTCTTTTATAGTGAGTGAAACCGTACGGTCAATTTGATTCGTACGGGACGGTTGCTAGACATGCGCCATTTCGTTGCATATGCGTTCTTGTTCAATCTGCATGGTGATGTGCCCAATCCCTAGCGCCTCCAATCGGCGCCGTGCCGCCTCGAGAACTCGCTGGTTGATAGCAGGATCACCGACGACTACATGCCCGCTCATGGCAACGACGCCGCTGGTAACCGTCCAGACATGAAGGTCGTGCACGTTGCTCACGCCACCGGCCACCTCGGCCAGCATGAACAGCGCGGTGATCAGCAAGACCAGCCTGAGGGCACGCACGTGCTTCCTCGTGAGCCCAGACGGTGAAAGGCACCCGGCCACTGAGCCCGGTTGTCGAGATGTACTCATTGTGCTTAGGTTGCTAGTACGTCCATGGACGAAGTTCCTTTGTTCACCTCGCTGGTCCGCGGCCTGGTAATTCTCGGGCTCGTCGCCGCCAACGCGTTTTTCGTCTCCGCTGAGTTTTCCCTGGTCGCGGCAAGCCGTTTCCGTCTAGAAGAACTCGCTAAGGAAGGCGACAGAAAAGCTAAACTGGCAGGGAGAGCGATACAATCGCTCGACCGCTATGTGTCGGCCACGCATCTCGGGAGCACTTTGGCAAGCATCGGTCTGTTCTGGGTGGCCGAGCCGCTGGTCGCCGACCTCTTGCGCCGGACGTTTGGCGGGCTCCCTGGTGCGCTCGGACCCGTCACGACGCACGCCCTCGCCGCGACGGCGACGTTCCTCTTGCTGACCGTCATGCACGTGATATTCGGCAAGACCATCCCCAAGACGATTGCGCTGCTCCACCCGGAAACGACCAGTCGTTGGGTCGCGGGACCACTCATCGGCTTTGCCACGGCGACGAACCCGTTGCTCTCTCTGCTTAACCGCACCGCCGACACCATCTTGAAGGTTTTCGGGATTCCGGCGGTGAAGACGGGCGGACAGCGTGGTCATCCTCGAGAAATCATGACGCTCGTCAAGCAAAGTCAGGAGTCGGGTCTCTTGGACAAGCAGGACGTGCGGCTGTTCGAGGGCATTCTGGAATTCACGGAAAAAACGGCGCGCGATGTGATGACGCCCCGCACCGAGGTCGTTGCGCTGGAAGCGGATCTGACGGTCGAGGAAGCGGCTGCGCGGATCGCCGTGGAAGGACGCTCGCGCTATCCGCTGATACACGGTTCACTCGACGACATCGTGGGTGTCGTACACGCCAAGGAAGTGCTCACCAGCCTCCCCAACGCCAAGTATCAAAAGATCGAAGAGATCATGCGGGACGCGTTGTTCGTTCCAGGCT
Organism: Gemmatimonadota bacterium; assembly: GCA_022562295.1. Lineage (GTDB taxonomy): Bacteria > Gemmatimonadota > Gemmatimonadetes > Gemmatimonadales > GWC2-71-9 > B3T1B10. The sequence goes on along the minus strand of JADFPO010000068.1, from coordinate 12,006 downwards.
CGCGCGCGATTGAGGATCTCCTGGGGGACATGCAACGCCTCAAGCGTCACTTGGCGATCGTGCTCGACGAGTACGGCGGGACAGCCGGAATCGTCACGATGGAGGATCTTCTCGAAGAGATCGTCGGGCCGATATTCGACGAATACGACGAAGCCGACGCCGCAATCGAGCCCGACAAGAACGCCACCACACTCCCGGGACACATGGAGATCGACGAGGCAAACGATCGCTTCGGATTTGCCATCAAGAGCGACCACTACACGACCGTCGGGGGGTTCGTGTTCGGCGCGCTGGGCCGGTTGCCGAAACTCGGGGATCGCGTGCAGTTGAAAGATGCAACGCTCGAAGTGATCGCGATGGAGGAAAGAAGAGTCGGTACGCTGCGGATCTGGCCGGGAGCACCAACTGCGAAGGAAAGAGGAAGAAGCGAGCGAGCCTAGCCGCCCGGGGCGGTAGCATGGGTTCCCCGCGCCGCCAACTCGATCGCCAGTTCGACCGCCTTCCTCATGGATGCCGGATCGGCTATCCCCCGGCCCGCGATGTCGAAGGCCGTACCGTGATCGGGAGACGTCCTGACGAACGGCAAACCCAACGTCACGTTCACCCCCTTTCCGAACGATACCATCTTGATCGCCGTCATCCCTACATCATGGTAGGGCGCAAGCACTGCGTGGAACTCACCGCGTGACGCCTTGAGGAAAACCGTATCCGCAGGAAGCGGACCCGCCGCGTCCAGTTGCGCCGCGGCGGGGGCCAGCACGGTGTCATCCTCGTCACCGAACAGACCGCCCTCGCCAGCATGCGGATTGACGGCGCAAACCGCCAGGCGCGCGTCGGGAATGCCGAACCAGTCGCCGAGCGCCTGGCGGGTTATGCGTCCGACACGCACGACCCGTTCGACCGTGAGGTCCTGTAGCACTTGGCTGAGGGGTATGTGCGTGGTCACCAACACGACACGAAGACCCTCTGCCGCGAGCATCATGGCTACGTCGACACCGCCCGCCAGGGCCGCCAACCACTCAGTGTGCCCGGGATATTCAAAGCCGGCCGCATGAAGTGCTCGCTTCTCGGCTGGCCCCGTCACCATCGCCTGGATTTCGCCATCCATGGCCATGCGGGCCGCTTGCTCCACGGCGCGGCCGGTGAGCTCACCCGCCGACTGCAACTGCGCACCGCCGCTGACCATCTTCCCCACCCCGATTCCCGGTACCTGGTAGCGCGCGACAATGTCGTCGGGACCCAAAACAACAAAATCCGCCCCGGGAGGCGGATCTTGCAGAACTTTCTCCACGATCTCGGGACCGATCCCGCGCGGATCACCGACCGTTATGGCGATACGCAATGGCATGTTCTCAGTAGCGGATCTCGATATGGGTAGCGCGCCGAAGGCTCTCGATGTATCGCGCGATGCCGTTGTCCTCAGCCAGACGGTCCCGCAGCCGGTCGCGCAGTTCCTCAAAGGTGTACTCGCCCTCTGCCAACCGTTCCTGGAACAGGATCACCGCATACTTGTCACCGGCCGGGCGTTCGAGCGTGAACGGACCAAGCACGTCCCCCGGCTCGGCACTCTCGATGGCTGACTGGTACGCTGCGGGCAGGTCGGAGATGATCACGCGGTCGGCAAAACTCTGCTCGGGGGTCTCGCTGTCGTGGTAGCGCCGCAACAGCGAATCCAGCGCCGCGCCATCGCGCAGCGCCTGCGCCACGGAGTCGGCCCGGGCGCGCGCCTCCATCCTGTTCGCTTCCGTAATCTTCGGGACAATGAGAATGTGCCTTGCCAACACTTCTGCCGGCTCGGTTCGCCGCACTTGGATGATGTGAAAACCAAAAGAAGTGGGGACGACGTTCGATATCTGGCCAGGTCTCATGGCAAAGGCGACACGTTCGAACGCCTTGGCATAGCCGCTGCCACGTCTGAACCACCCCACGTCGCCACCTCGCTGAGCCGATCCAGGATCTTCGGAAAACTCGGCCGCCAGCGCCGCGAATTCCTCTCCCGCCCGTGCGCGCACCAACACCGACTCCGCCCGAGCAAATGCAGCCGTCCGGGCTTCCTGATCCGCCATGGCCTTCACGACGATCTGACGGAAAGACGCGGTCGGCGGGCGCGGCTGGCTTTGCCGCTGCCGCTCCACGGCCTCGTCAAACAGCTCGCGTAGTTCGGCTTCCGTGGGCTGAAGGGGGCGAATTTCGCCCTTTTGACGCATCAGCTGGAACAAGGCCTGCTGCGTCAGCTGCCGCCGGATGCCACGTGACAGCCACAGCCGATACTCGTCCACGGTGGCAAATCCCGTTTCCCGAATCGTGCTCTGGAAATCGCGCTCCGAAACGAATCCGTCGCGAATCTCACGCAATTGCTCGTCGGCTCGAGCCTGCACGTCTTCCTCGCTGATCTGCACGGTGGTATCTCTGTCGGCGGCCTGCATGATCAGCTCCTCGACTATGAGGCTGTCGAGAATCGTGCGCCTCGTCTCATCGAGTTCAGCAGAATCGAGAGGCAGATCCGGGTTCTGCCGCCGGAGCAACTGCACGCGTTCTTCCACGCGCGATTCGGCGATCGGCGTCCGGCCGACGATGGCGACGACCCGGTCCACGCGAGTCCACTCCGGTTCCTGCGCCCTCGCTGGCGGCCCGCTCAGCGTAATCGACACCGCCGGCATGGCGAGCTGAAGGAGGCGACGAAGGGAAATCGAACTCACCGTATGTTTAGCTCCGGTTGTATAACAGTCGTCGGCTCCTGCCGCACCGCCGCACGCAATCGACTGGCCCGCTCCACCACCCGTTCGATGCCGGCCGGGACGATCTCCCAGTCGACGTCATCCCACAGTTGAGCCGCGAGGAAAGGCTGTACAGGACGCAGCGGCACCTCCCCCGCGGCAAACGCCCTCAGGTATTGATCTACCCGGAACACACCGATCAGTTCGCGCTCCGACACCGTGGATGCCACCGGCACCAGCGAATCGGGGGCGATGCCCGCCGCTTCCCACACGGCGGTCACGTTCTGGAGGTGCTGCGCCTCCACCAGATCGTACACACTATCGCTCAGCTGGAGGCCGGCACTGTCGACTTGCTGCCACAACAGCTCTTGTAGCACGAGCCGACGGACGAAGTGGATGACCTGGTCATCGGGGGCATCGAGCACTTGTTGCTGGACTTCGCTGGACAGGTATTGTAACCACCGGAGAAACTGCCCGACGGTGAACCGCCCCTTGCTGAACGTAGCCAAGGCCCGGGACGATCCGAGCGACCTGAGCGGATGATCCATGGCCTCTTCGATGATCGCCGGTGCTCTGGGCCGGACCTCGACGCCTCCGGCATCGAGCAAGCCCTCGCCGTAGACGGAATCGAACCGAGCCGCCAGTTCGCGCTCGGTCGCCTCGGCGAAGCGATCCCGCACTTCGTCGAGACGCGGTCGATACACAATGTGAAATCCGAAACGTGTTTCGGTGACTTCGGACAGCTCGCCGGGTCCCAACGCGAACGCCACGTTCTCGAATTTGGGGACGGTCTCGCCGCGCTTCACGACGCCTAAGCTCCCATTGGCTTGTTGCGCCCCGCTGTCTTCGTTCTGCTCGTTGGCGGCTTCCCACGAGCCCCCGGCCACCAACTGTCGATGTATGCGCTCAGCCACCGCCCGCTGCTGTTCTTTTTCTTCGGGAGTGGTTTCGGGAGCAACCCGACGCAGGATGTGCGCCAACATCCGCATTTCGCCAACGCGATACGCGCTGTCTACGGCGGAGGGGCTGAGCTCTCCCCCCTCCGAGAAGATGCTATCGTGCAGTTCGGCGATCAGGATCTGCCGCACGTTGGGCCACATCGCCTCGAGCACGATGGTGCGATCGAGAAGCGAGTCCCCAATCGCCGAACGTCGCGCCACCAACATCATTTCCACCCAATGCCGGGCCAGCTGATCCACCGCGTCTCGCGTCAGGGGCAAATCGCTCCCGACCGCAAAGATCTCGGCCAGGGTGGTTACGGACAGTTCGTGCTCGCCCACTCTAGCCGCGGTATCGCTGTGCGCGACAAAAACGTCGCTCAGCGAACTACAACCGGCGAACCAGACGACGCTCAGCAATATGAAATATCGACGCATTAGTCTATGACGTTGTCCTCTAGCATCATGGTGGCGAACCGTCACTGCTGATTCGCAACCGGTTTCCTCGTGTCCGCCACCTGCCGGAAAGCCTCGATCAACCCGGCGGTGATTTCGAGCCCACCAAGGCGGGTCAGGCGCATTGACAGCGGTTTGGTGCGCCGGATCTCCGCGGCGAACTGCACTCCGTCCAAGGCGACGTTCAGCCTTGCAAGGCGGGGCGCGGCGTCGGGGCGGAAGTTGAGCCGCGCTACGTCCCCCCGAACGGTGACCGTCTGCAGGCCCAGGAATGCACCGAGCACACGCAGCTCGAATACGGTGAGCAACCGGTCTGCTTCAGCGGGAAGCGGACCGAAACGGTCGCGCAGCTCGTCGCGAAGCGTTGAAATGTCATCAAGTTCCGATGTACGCGCCAGCCGTCGGTAGAAGTCCAGCTTGGCGTATTCGTCGGGGATGAAGTCTCCGGGCAAGTGCGCTGGACCGTCCAGCACGACCTCGGGAGGCGGTGCATCGTCCCCCGTCGATTCCCCCTTTAACGCCTTCACGGTTTCATCCAACCATCGCATGTACAGATCGAACCCAACGGCATGCGCGTGACCGGTTTGGTCGGCGCCAAGGAAATTTCCCGCACCGCGATATTCGAGATCTCTCATGGCCAGAGCGTAGCCCGCTCCCAGTTCGCTGTGGTGTTCCAATAGCTTCAAACGCCGCTCGGCCTCGGGATCCAGATTGTCCGGGGCCAACAAGTAACAGTACGCTCTCCGGTGCCCGCGGCCCACGCGGCCGCGCAGCTGGTACAGCTGCGCCAGGCCGAACCGGTCGGCATGATGGACGATCATCGTGTTGGCGTTGGTCACATCCAGTCCCGACTCCACAATCATCGTCGAAACCAGGATATCCAGTTCACCCGCGCCAAACGCCCGCATCACGCCATCCAGCTCGCGCTCTGGCTTTTGGCCGTGCGCGACCGCCACCTGTGCGCGGGGGGCCAACCGCTCGACCCGCGCCGCCACGGTATCGATGGTCTCGATGCGGTTATGCACGAAAAAGACTTGCCCACCCCGGTCCAGTTCCCGGGATATCGCCTCTTCCAGCAACTCGTCGTCCCAAGGCTCGATGAATGTCAGCACGGGAGAGCGGTCGCGCGGCGGCGTCTGGATCAATATCAGATCCCGCAATCCCGATAGGGCCATCTGCAGCGTACGCGGTATCGGGGTGGCCGTGAGCGTCAGCACATCGACCTCGAGCCTCATTGCCTTCAAACGCTCCTTATGTCGCACCCCGAAGCGGTGCTCTTCGTCCACGATCGCCAAACCGAGATCGCGAAACTCCACGTCTTGGGACAGCAGTCGGTGAGTTCCGATCAGGATATCCACGGTGCCGCGCTTCAGGCGGTCCAATATGTCCCGTTGCTCCGCTTTGGAGCGAAAGCGCGACAACACCTCGATCACCACAGGGAAATCGGCCATCCGGTCACGCAGTGTCCGCGCGTGTTGTTCGGCGAGAATCGTCGTGGGGACCAGCACTGCAACCTGCTTCCCGGCGACCGCGGCTTTGAACGCCGCTCGCACGGCCACTTCCGTCTTGCCATATCCAACATCCCCGACGATCAAACTGTCCATGGGCCGCGGGCGTTCCATTTCGCGCTTGACGCGCTCCGTGGCCAGCCGCTGGTCCGGGGTGTCCTCGTATAGGAACCCGGACTCCAGTTCGGCCTGCCATCGCGTGTCGGGTGGAAACGCAAACCCCGGAACCGACGACCGTCGCGCATACAACTCCAGCAGTTCCGCGGCCATGCGGCGAATTGCGGCCTGCGTTTTGTCACGTTGGCGCTTCCAGCGCGTGCCACCGAGGCGGTTCAGCTTGGGTGGAACGTCCGACGTCCCGTCGCCGGCGCTACGATACCGCTCCAGCTGATCGAGCTTGTATAACGGCACGTTGAGTCGGGTCCCGCCTTCGTACTCCACGACGGCGACCTCGATGGTTCCGGCGTCCGTGGTGAGAGTCTCGGTCCCCCGGAACACGCCGATACCATGCTCGAGGTGTACGACGTAGTCACCGGCGGTGAGCGCCCCCGCCGCGGCGGACACGGTAGCCTGTCTATAGCGTCTCGGACGCCGAAGGCGGCGGGCGCGGCGGAAGATCTCGTGGTCCGTGAGCACAGCCAGTCCGGGCATCACGAACCCTGCATGGAGAGCGCCAATCGCCAGCGTGAGATTCGGCGGCAGCCGCACGCCTGGCTCGTCCGACCCCCCCAACGACACCAGTTCCTCCAAACGCTCGAGCTGGCCCTCGTTGTCACAAAGTAGCAACGTCGGTCTCTCGGCAATCATCGTTCGCAACCGCTTGATGTCACGTTCCACGGCCTCCGGCCGGGTCAATGCAAAATCGAATTCGTACGGTTGCTGGTCGATGTAGATGCGCGGAAACCGCTCCAGCCAGGACTCCCAGGTGACCGGAGGCAGAAACAGCGCGTCCCGTCGGGGAGGCTCTTCTCCCAATCGACGCGCCACCTCTAGGTGATGCTCGGCCTCCGACCACATGCGGTCGATCTCCGCGCGCGTGACTCCCGGCTCGATCAGCACGACGGTATCCGGCGGCAGCAGCTCGAGGATCGACTGACGCGTCGTTGACACGGTCGTGGCGTCCCCCAACTCACTCACAACCGGCCCGGGCGATGGCATTTCGTCGGTGGAACCCGCCGCCACCGGCAGAACCGTTACCGATTGCCTGGTGTCTTCGGAGCGTTGTGAATCGAGATCGAAGCCGCGAATGGAAATGATCTCGTCACCGAACCACTCGACCCGGGTCGGTGAGGACATGCCGAATCCATACAGGTCGATGATGCCACCACGGACGGCAAACTGAGGAACATCCAGCACCGTGGGGGATCGTTCATACCCCATTTGCAGGAGGCGTTGCACCACCAAGGCCGGTTTGTCGGCGTCGCCAACCGAAAGCGTCATCCGGGTGGAGGCGATCCGCTCAGGCATCCCGGTGAGTTCCGCAGTCGCCCTGGACGTCGTCACGATTACCGACACGTCCCCCCGGATAAGCGCGGCGATACTCTCGACGCGCTCGCCGGCGATCTCCATATGCGGCTCTTCCTCCCCCAGCGCCTCGCGCTGGGGATAGAGCCGCACCCGGTTCTCCATCAGCACTTCGAGGTCGGCGAGCCAACGCTCTGCTTCTGACGGCCCGGCGGTCACCACCAGAAACGTGCGCTGAGACAGTCGGTCGGCAAGGCAGGAAACCAGTACGGCAACGCTTCCGCCCGGTAGTCCGGTCGCCCGGAGGGATCGCCCGGAGGCCGGGAGATGGTCGACAAACGATTTGAAGCGGGGTAGCGCTTGAAATGCCCGCTGGAGACCGGGCAGCATTAGTGCTCGCGGCTGGCGAGTCCGCCGGCCGAACTCACCACGAACTCGGCGAGCGCGACGATGATGGCTAGTATGATGATGCCGCCGGCCAGTTCGGCGCGGCGTGCGCCGCTGAACAACTCCCGGTCGAGCCCCCGGTCGCTCAAGACCCGAACGTCCCCTCCCAAGGTGCTGCGCAGGACACGGGGAATGACGCGTCGCAGCATCGATTCGCGCGGGTCGTGGTTCACCTCGACGGCACCCACGGTGTCGGTCCCCGCGCCACGCAGGAAATACACCCCTGGGGAAACGGGAGCCGTGATGCGTCCGGATGCGGGGATCGGAATCGCGCCGTCGGGCGTGAGCAATGCAGATGCGGCTTCGGGAATCTCCACCACTTCGCCGGGAAGCGCGGAAACGATCCACGATTGGGCGGCCGCAACGCGGTTCATGAGCAGGTCGAGAAAGGGCACGAAGCCTGCGCTCACAGGCAGAGAAGTCCAATCGGTCTCCATGCGGCTCCCCACCAGGATCACATCTCCGTCTCTCACGAGCCACGGCTCCCCCTCCCGCCCATCCCCCAAGCGCGCGATGACGGTTCCGCTCCCTTCAAGCCGGCGACGGCGCCACACCGGGCTGCCCACCGCAGGGCCCACCGGGCCGGCGATTTGCCATTCGCCTTCGACGACATCACCGAAGCGCCATGTGATGCCGCGCGCATCGAGCGTCCGGTTCAGCGCACCGACCAGCGCCGGATCTGAGGGCGGAAACACGATGCTCACGCCGACGGCGAGCCCATCCGAGAAGGTGACTCGGGCTCCGTCGCCGACCCGACCGGATTCGCCCAGCACGGCCAGTGCTTCGGTGACGAAGCTCCCAGCGCCGGCGGCCGCCACCGCCGCGGCCCGCGGGGCGACCCGTACCGCGAGCCGCCGCTCGTCATCGGCACGCAGCTCATCGGGATCGAGGCGAACCGAAGCCACAAACCACCCACTGCGGGTCGAAGAACTCGACAGCACCACTCGGTCGTTGAGGCCTCCGAACGACCGTGCCACATCGCGGTCGTTGAGGGTGAGTTGCACGGTGATGGGCGATTCGTCGGTGCCTCCGATCACCGCCACGACGTCTCCCCCCGGGGACCACACCGGGGGATCCACCCGGACGGAGTCGATGCCGCGGTTCAAATCCAGTCCCGGCGGGGCGTAGGCGAGCACGCGGCGTCCCGCGGTCGTCTCGCTATCCGCCGGTGCGAGGCCGCCGGACAGGGCGGACGCCTGCAGGTCGCTCAACACAACGACCTCGTGCCCTGCAACCGGCTCGCCCGCCATCGTTTGCGACGTTGCACGCACCGCCGCCGACAGATCGAGCCTGACGGGCCAGGGCGACAGCGTATCGATGATTTGGCGCGCCTCGGGCAGCGACACGCGGCGCGGCAAACCATCGGCGAGAACCAACCAAACGCGGTCGTCGTCCCCGGCTCGATCCAACACGTGGCGCGCCTGCTCGATCAACTCGTCGAGTACGCGCGTCCCGTTCACGACGGCGCCCGAGGAGAGCGAGTTGTCAAGCACGATTCCGAGCGCCGCCGGTTCGTGCGCGCCACCGACCGGGACGCGCGCTACAGGGCGCGCGGCCGCTAAGGCGATCAAAACAATGAGGAGCGTGCGAAGGATCAGCAGCAGGAGATTGCGAAGTTTGAGTTGCCGCGAGTGCTTCCGCTCCGTCTCAGTCAGGTAGCGGACCGCCGGAAACGGAACGACGGGCGGGAGTCTCCGGTTCAGCAGGTGTAATAACGGGGGGATCGATGCCGCGAGCAGTCCCAACAGCGCCAGCGGTTGGAGGAAGCCTATCACCCCAGCCGAGCCCTCCGCAGCATCGCGCGGCGCAAGACATATCCGAAGGGTGTGTCCGTCAACACGTGGTGATAGGCAATACCGCTGCGGCGGCACTGCAGCCGCCACGCAGCGATCGTGCGACGAACCGTTTCGTTGTAGGCCGCACGCAGCTCTCTGGGGCGTGCGGAGACGAGTTCGCCGGTTTCGAGATCTTGGAACCGGGCCTCCGGGGGACCCTCCAGCATCAACTCGGCTGGATCCATGATGTGAAACACCAACACCTGATGCCCGCGGTGCCGCAGGAATTGCAGTGCGAGGAGAGCGAGATCCCGATCGAACAGCATATCTGAAATGAACACGACCAATCCGCGGCGACGCAGCATCGAGGTGACACGTTTCAGCGCATCCGCGGCGGCCGTACCACGGCCCGCCGGTAGGTTCTGCACGGCGCTCAACAGCGTCCACCATTGCTGGCGTCTCGCGCGAGCGGGCACGACTGAACGGACCGTGTCATCGAACCCGATGAATCCGGTGGCATCGCGCTGTCGCAGAAACACCAATGCCAGCGCCGCGACGAGCCGCTTGGCATACGCCAACTTCGTCAAACGTCGTTCGGCGCCGCTCCAGTCCATCGACGCGCTGACATCGAGCACGATCATCGACCGGAGGTTGGTCTCTTCTTCGTATTGCTTGACGAAGAGTCGGTCGGAGCGGGCCAGCATCCGCCAATCCACATATCGCAGTTCGTCGCCGGCTTGATAGGGACGATGTTCGGCAAACTCCACGGAGAACCCGCGAAACGGAGACCGGTGTAACCCGGCCAGGAATCCCTCGACGACACCTTCCGCCACGATCTCGACACCGCCGAGCTGGGCCACTTCGTAGGGATCGAGCAGGTCGATTCGATTGGCTGCGGACATGGGAGCGGAACGTAGCGAAACCCACACGCCACTACCACCCCCGGCATCGGGGGGCCGGGGAGGGGCCGGGGGGCCGGGGAGGGGCCGCCCTGGTTATCTTGCCGCACCATCCGAGCAACGCAGGAGCGATGATGAGAGGTCTCAACCTGGTCGGCGTCTTGCTACTGGGCCCGGCATCCTTGGCAGCGCAAGGCACCGTGGTCACAGCGGTCAACTCCATCACCCCCCAAGACATCATTCGACGGATCGGCGTGATCGCGCACGACTCCATGCGCGGGCGTGACACGCCGAGTCCAGGGCTCGACATGACGGCGGAGTGGATCGCTCGAGAGTTCGAGGCCATGGGCCTCGCCGCAGGAGGAGACGCCGGTTCGTTCATCCAGCGGTACCCGTTGCGCCGCACCCGTTTCGCGGTGGCGGCCTCGCGCATCGAAGTGTCCGGCGGCCGCACGCTTCACTTCGCCACCGACGCCGCACGGTTACGCGGCCGAGCGACCGGCCCCAACGGCGTGACCGGCCGCACAGTCGTCCTGCGGGGCACCCCAGCACGGTCGGACGCCTTCTCCGGCCTCAATGTACGGGGCGCCGTCGTGATAGCGGTGACGTCACCCGACAGCATCTCGCGGTGGCTTCGACCGATACTCGCCCAACAGCCAGCCGCCGTGATCTTCCTTACCGAAAGATCCGATCGCTCTTGGCGCAGTGTGACCCAAGGCCAGTTGGGAACCACGCTCGAAAAGGGGTGGGGGGGGGTACAAGCCCAGCGCGGAGGACCTCCCATTATCGAGGTGCGCGATGCGGCCCTTGCGGCGGCGTTGGCCGCCAACGGTTTCGACGTCACTGCGGCCCGAAGTGGTACCGCCCCGCTGGGGCCGGGGGCGGGGGCGGGGGCGGTCCCGCTGCCGGGGCTCGCTCTTACGATTCATCTCGCCTTCGAGACAGTGGAGGAGCTCTCGGTACCAAACGTCGTGGCCGTCCTGGAGGGCAGCGACCCGACGCTCAAGCACGAGTACATCGTCTTCAGCGCCCACATGGATCACGTCGGCATCCGCCGAGCCATCGACGGAGACAGCATCTACAACGGCGCGGACGACGATGCGTCGGGAACGATCGCCGTCGTCGAGGCGGCAGAGGCGTTCGCGATCCTGAACCCAAGGCCGCGCCGTTCCCTGATATTTCTCTTGGTGAGCGGGGAGGAAAAAGGCCTGTGGGGAAGCGAGTATTTCAGTGAGAAGCCGACTGTTCCCATCGAACGCATCGTAGCGAACCTCAACGCCGACATGGTGGGCCGGAACTGGCGTGACACGATTGTCGTGATCGGCAAAGAGCACTCCGACTTGGGCACGACGCTGAATCGCGTGAACCAACAACATCCGGAGCTCAACATGACGGCCATCGACGACATCTGGCCGAACCAGCGCTTCTACTTCCGGTCGGACCACTACAATTTCGCCCGCAAGGGCGTACCCATCCTCTTTTTCTTCAACGGGACCCACGCCGATTACCACCGGCCCAGCGACGAGGTGGACAAGATCGACGGAGAAAAGGCGTCTCGCATCGTAAAGCTGATGTTCTATCTGGGGCTGGATATCGCGAACGCCGACCAGCGGCCGGTGTGGAACCCGGACAGCTATCGGCAGATCGTGCAGGGAGCGGGGCGGTAGGGCGGGCGGGCGGGCGGGCAGGCGGGCGGGCGGGCGGGCGGGCGGGCCGAGTCTGTAAGTTAATGTGCCGTTACGCGTAAGAATGATTGTCGTCTGTCGAATCGAAATCCTTAGGTTACCGCTGTGAAGCCATAT
>JADFPO010000067.1 GCA_022562295.1 Gemmatimonadota bacterium | reverse complement strand
CCACGGCACGCCGTCGCCCGTTTCGATCAGCGCATAGACGCGGTCGGAGTTCTTAGGCGTCATGCACACGGCGATCTTGCCCACCGGGAGCTTGGGTAAGTCACTGCCCTCCAGACGAGTCCAGCTGTCGCCGCCGTCGCGCGACATGTACAAACCGCTTCCCGGCCCACCGCTCTCGCGCGTCCACGTCCTGAGTTTCACCTGCCACATGCCGGCGAAGAGGATGCGCGGGTTGTTGGGATCCATCACCAAATCAGACGCGCCCGTTTCCTCGTCCACGAACAGGACGTGTTCCCACGTGGCACCGCCGTCGGTGGTGCGGAACACGCCGCGGTCGGGTTGCGGGCTGTAGGCGTGGCCGAGTACTGCCGCGTACGCGACATCCGGGTTGGTCGGGTGGACGACGATCCGCCCGATGCGCCCCGACGTCTCGAGCCCCCTGTGCTGCCACGTCTTGCCGCCGTCGGTCGACCGGTAGACACCGTTCCCGATGGACACGTTCGACCGGATGAACGCCTCACCCGTGCCGACCCAGACGACGTTGGGGTCGGACGGCGCGACGGCGATGGATCCGATGGAGGGAACGCCCTGATCGTCGAAGATCGGGTTCCAGGTCAACCCGCCATCGACGGTCTTCCACACCCCACCCGACGCGGCGCCCCCGTAATAGGTCATCGGATCGCCGATCACGCCGGCGACGGTGCTCACCCGATTGCCGACCGGTCCAATGTGGCGGCCCTTGAGCTGCGCGTAGTGGCTGGGCTCGATGTCCTGCGCGGTGGCGGCCACGGATAGGACCATTACCAGAGCGAGGGTACCGATGATGGGGACACGGATGGGGTGCATGGGATTCCTTGGGCTTTGGGCTATGGGCTTTGGGCTAATCCGAGATCGTAGCTCGCCGCACGGAGAAACGCCACTGCCGGCGTGGGGCGGGCAGGCGGATGACGTGATTCGAGCGTTTATGACGCGAAGCGGCCAACGCTTGCTCGGCCAAGCGATGCGCCTTGACGAAGGCGCCCCTACCCCCATATTCGCGTGCTCGTTAGCACGCCTCCGCGCCAGCGGCCGAGCGCGGGTTCGTTACCCGCGAACAAGCCAAGCCTTAGCTCATAGCTCATAGCTCGTGGCTCGTAGCTCACAGCCCTCCTCGCGCATCCCCGCCAAACGTCGTATCATCATGCTAATCCTTTTATATACGTAGGCGTGCTCCACACGCCCTCCGCGACCCACTAGGCAAACGACCATGAAACGCTTACTCCCCGCACTCGCCGCAGTCGCACTCGTCCTCCCCTCACCGGCCGCCGGCCAGCAGGAGGAGACCTACGACTATTGGCGCTTCAACCGGGACATGATCCAGCACGGCATCCAGGCCATCCTCATGTGCAATGGCCTGTTCACGTCCAACCGGACCCTCGAGCAGGTCTTCGAGCAGGAGCTTGCCTACCTGCGGCAGCCGGTGGGAACGGCGCGCGGCGGCGACTATAGCGTCGATTGGGACCGGAAGGCCGTAGCCATCGGGTCTCCCGGCGGAACGCCCGTCATGCGCGCTGCGTTTCGCAAGGGACTCGGCTGTGTGATCATGGCGCCGGACCAGACGTTCGAGGACATCGGGAGCCTACCGATTCTCGAAACGCCGCCCTTGCCGGGTGACCCGGCAACGATCCCGTGGCCCGACGGCGACCTGGTGAAGCACGAGCCGCTGCCGCCGAACGTAGATCCAGGCGCGCTCGCCGCGGCATCCGACTGGGCGTTCGACCGCGAGTCGCCGGAACAGGTGACCCTGAGTCTCATGGTCGTGCATAGGGGCAAGATCATTCACGAGCGCTACGCACCGGGCGTGGATATGACCACGAAGACCCGCACGTGGTCCACCGCAAAGAGCATCGCCGTGACGCTGATGGGGATGCAGGTCGATCAGGGGAAGATGGAGCTCGACCGGCCGCTCGGGTTCGAATGGCTCCCCAGACAATCCTCCCCGGAAACCGACCCGCGCAACGCCATCACGCTCCGGCACGTGCTGAACATGTCGAGCGGTCTGTACACGGTGGACAGCCGCGGCCTGGAGTACGCGACCGGATCCGGCCTGGCCTATTGGGCCGGCGCGAGCTCGATCCGCGGTGCCAGGAACCGCGCCCTGATCCGCGCGCCCGGCACGAGTTGGGACTACGAGAACTACGACACGCTGCTTGGGATCTACGCCATGAAACTGGCGATCGGCGACGACCAGGAATATCTGGAGTACCCACGCAAGGCCCTGCTCGATCGCATCGGTATGCGCAACACGCTGCTGAGCGTCGATCGCTTCGGCGACTTCATCCTGAGCAGCCAGGTCTATACGAACGCGCGCGACCTCGCACGCTTCGGACTGCTCTACCTGCAGAACGGGATGTGGAACGGCGAGCGGCTGTTGTCCGAAGAATGGATCGAATTCGTGCGCACGCCGGCTCCGGCCACCGCGGAGATGGGGAACCAGTACGGCGGGCAGTGGTGGCTCGTCCCCGACAACCGAAACGACGTGCCCAAGGATGCGTATTCAACAGCCGGCAACCGGGGGCAGTACATGATCGTCGTTCCCTCGCACGACCTCGTGATCGTGCGCCGCGGCCTGGACTACGGACGCCAGGGCTTCAACCGTTGGGACCTGGTGCGAGAAGTGCTGAAAGCGATCGGGGAGGAGACGGATAGTCAGTAGCTGTCAGCTATCAGCTATCAGCTGTCAGCTTTTTCGTCGCTCATAGCTCATAGCTCATAGCTCAGTCACAGATCGAGACCCCGTACTTTGCGGTCAACTCCAACACCCGAGGCACCCGTGATCAGGACCCTCGTCGCCGCCGGCTCGATGTCGCTATTGCTGTCCGCGCCGCTCGCCGCGCAGGACACGCCCTTCTCAGACCTCGACGTCTTCCAAATCGAATACGCGTCGGACGTCCAGATCGCACCGAACGGCGAGTGGGTTGCTTACGTGCGTACCAGCATGAGCATCATGCGGGACCGCCGCGAGGGACGCCTGTGGATGGTGCGCACCGATGGATCGCAACATCGCCAACTTACCAGCAATGACCGATCCCAGTCTTCGCCGCGCTGGTCGCCGGACGGATCGCGGATCGCGTTCGTATCCGGGGGGGACGACGGAGCGGAGATCTACCTCTATTGGGTGGCGACCGGAGAATCCGCGCGGCTCACCCAGCTAGAACGATCGCCCCGCGACCTCGCATGGTCGCCGGACGGCAGCCGGATCGCGTTTTCGATGCTCGTGCCCGATGCGCCGCCGCAACTGGCATCCATGCCGCCTCGGCCCACGGGTGCCGAGTGGGCCGCTGCGCCTCGTGTCGAGACTCGTGTTCGCCACGAGGCGGACGGGAGCGGCTTCATCGAACCCGGCTACAACCATATCTTCGTCATCCCCGCCGACGGTGGCACTCCTCGTCAAATCACGTCCGGCGCATTCCACCATCGGGGACCCGTCTGGACGCCGGGTGGTCGCTCGATTCTCTTCTCCGCGAATCGCAGTCCCGACTGGGAGTACGAACGCCGTGAGAGCAACGTCTACTCCGTGTTGGTAGACGACGGCAGCATCACACAACTGACCGACAGGCGCGGCCCCGACGCGAGTCCGGCCGTTGCGCCGAACGGCGCGCTCGTCGCCTACGTCGGGTTCGATGACCGGATCCAAACGTACCAGACCAGCGACCTGTACTTCATGCGGTCCGACGGATCCAGATCCCGAGCCGTGTTAGAGCAGCTCGATCGGTCAGTAGCTAATCCCACATGGGCCGCGGACGGAAGCGGGGTCTACTTCGGCTACGATGACGAAGGCATCTCGAAGGTGGGCTTCGTCACGCCCAACGGGGATTTCCGAGTCGTCGCAGACAGCTTGGGTGGCACGGCAGTGGGGCGTCCGTATGGCGGAGGCAATTTCTCCGTTGCATCTGACGGCAGCGTCGCCTTCACATACACGACCTCGTCAGAACCGAGTGAAGTCGCACTCGTCGAGCCGAACGGTACCAAGCGGATCCTTACCGCACTCAACGCCGACCTGAAAGCGCAGCGCAAGATTGCGGCGGCGGAGATGTTCTGGACGGAATCATCACACGACGGCCGCCGCATCCAATCATGGATCGTCAAGCCACCCGACTTCGACCCGCGAAGGGAGTACCCCCTGCTCTTGGAGATTCACGGCGGACCCATCTCGAACTACGGAGATCGGTTTTCGGCCGAAGTGCAGCTGTACGCGACCGCGGGCTACGTCGTCGTCTACTCCAATCCTCGTGGGAGCACGAGCTACGGCGAGGAGTTCGGCAACCTGCTGTACCACGATTATCCTGGGAACGATTACGACGACCTGATGTCCGCGGTAGATGCTGTCATCGAACGGGGTTATGTGGACGAGGACCGGCTCTACGTGACCGGTGGGAGTGCCGGCGGTATCATGACCGCATGGATCGTCGGGAAGACCCATCGGTTTCGCGCGGCCGTCGTGACGAAGCCGGTCGTCAACTGGATCAGCAAAACACTCGTCGCAGACAACTACGATGGGTACATGCACTATCGGTATGAAGGAACACCGTGGGAGAATCCGGATGGCTACTGGGAATACTCCCCACTATCTCTGGTGGGAAACATCGAGACACCGACGATGGTGATGGTGGGCACCGCCGACCTGCGCACTCCCCTGTCAGAATCCAAGCAACTCTACCACGCGCTGAAGCTCAGACGCATCCCAACCGCACTGGTCACGATTCCCGGCGCATATCACAACATCTCGAACCGACCCAGCCAACTGATCGCCAAGGTGCGCCATACCATTGCATGGTTCAAGCGGTACGAGGAGAGGGAAACCTCCGAGGGCGCGATGCAGTAACTCAGCTATCAGCTATCATCTGTCAGCTATCAGCTTTTTCGTCGCTCATAGCTCATAGCTCACAGCTCATGGCCCAAAGCCCACAGCCCACCTCCCTGTGCGATATTCTGAAATCACCGCCCGCCAGCCGAGGCGCCCTCGCCCACTCCCTTTAGCTGAACCACGATCACCTCGATCGGCTCGGTACCTTCGTTCACGTCGCCGTGAAGCTCTCCTGGCGGATCGGCCTCCAGCCAGTAGGCACTTCCGGTCTCCCAGGTCAGGTCATGACTTTCGCCCGCCTCGTTGACGACTCGTAGCGTGCCGCCCTTGAGTGCGATGATCACCCGCGGGTGGTCGTGCCTGTGCATGCTGAGCGGCTGGTTCGGAACGATGACACTCTTCCAGACCTCCACGTGCTCGTTTTCGAGCTGGGGAGTCCTTCCGGTGGCTTGCTCGTCAGCCACTTGAGCGCACGCGAAGAGCGACAGCGAGAGAGCGGCAGCGCCGCAAACGGACATTTTCATCTCAATCTTCTCCATGCTCGATTCGAGATCAACGCACACCAACACGGATCAACCTCCACCCAGCGGCACCACTCACGACTCACCACTCACTACTCACGGCGGTGGGCCAACGGGCTGTGAGCCGTAGCTCACAGCCCGTTAGCTCACCGCCCAACCCCCTCCCCCGGCAACGCCGGCGTCGTCAACGGATCTCGCCTCGCCTTCGTGATCTGCTCGAACGCGTAGCCGAGTCCGAGCAAACGGGCTTCGCTGAACGGGCGGCCCAAGAACGAGATGCCAACCGGCAAACGGTTGCTCGTAAACCCGGCCGGCAAGATCATGTCCGGAAATCCCGTGAGGTTGGCGAAGTTTGTGGCCGATGGCCCCCCCCCACCTCCGCCTCTTCCTCCATCGACGAGGTTCGGACGTCTCGGGCTGGTTGGATAGACGATGGCGTCCAGGTTGTCCGAATCCATGAGCCCCAAGACGATGCCGCGTACCAACGGCAGCCCATGATCGCGCACGGCGATGTACTCGGCATCCTCGATCGAGCCACTCGCGTCCTCCCGCCGCATCAAATCCCAACGCGGTGGGTTCGGCCGGCCATCCTCGGTGGGCGACGTCATCTCCATGGACTTCGCGACGAGCTCATCCAACGTCTTGGGGTAGCCCGGTTCGAGCGTCGCCAAGTACTGCGGGATCTGCGCGCGAAACTCGCGCCAGCGAATGGTGGTGTATAGCTGGCCCTTGACGTCGAGGAGCCACTGCGGAAACCGTACGTCGACGATGGTGGCGCCCGCTTTGCGCATCGCTTCCAGTGACGCTTCGATGATCCAGTCTACCTCCCGGTCTTGTCCCAGCACGTCTCGTGCGATGCCTATGCGCGCGCCGCGCAACGCGTCGGGGTCCAACGCTGCCGTGTAGTCGTCCGCCACGCGGCCCTCGCTTTTCTGCGTCGCCGGATCGGCCGGGTCGATGCCCGTCATCACGTTGAGCATCACGGCGATGTCGTACACGTGCCGAGCCATCGGTCCCGCCATGTCGAACGACAACGCGAGTGGGATGATGCCGTCCCTGCTCAACAGACCGTGCGTTGGCTTGAGTCCGACGATTCCGTTGGCGGTAGAAGGCCCGCGTACCGAACCGCCCGTATCCGTTCCGATGCCCGTCTGCGCGTACGACGCCGCGATGGCGGCGCCCGTACCACCCGAGGAACCCGACGGACTGCGTCTCACGTCGTGCGGATTTCGGATGGGGCCACCCAAGGAACTCATCGCTCCCCCCGACGCGAACTCGCTCATGTTGAGCTTGGCGAGGATGATCGCGCCCGCACCGCGGAGCTTGCGGACGATGTACGCATCATCCGGGGGAATCGAACCGGCCAACAGCGTCGATCCCGCCGTCGTCGGCATGTCGCCGGTATCGACGTTGTCCTTGAGAACGACGGGGATGCCGTGGAGACGGGAGCGCGGACCACTGTCTCTCCGCTCACGATCCAACGCCCGCGCCGTGGCGAGCGCGTTGTCATTCAACCAGAGCACCGCGTTGAGTTGCGGCCCGGCCTGGTCGTACGCCTCGATCCGAGCCAGGTAGCGTTCGACGAGCATCTCCGACGTGAGAGTACCCGCGTCAAACGCCGCATTGATGTCCGCGATCGTCGCATCGGAGAGGCCGAGGGTCTGGGCGGACGCTGGTACGCTCAGGACAGCTACGAGCAACGCGAATAGTGGCGCGTGGATCCAGCGGCGGATGTGTGACGAATGTGACGGTGTCATTGGATCTCCCGTTGTCCGGTGAGGGATTATTAATGGACGGTCGAGGACGGTCGAAGACGGTCGAAGACGGTCTGGGACGGTCGGAGACGGATCCCAGCCTAGCTCATAGCCCACGGCTCATAGCCCATAGCTCAACTCACCGGCTTCCCAGTCTCTTTTTTTATGACAACTCCTGGCAGCTCGCCGGTGAACTCCCCGTCGTCGATGGTGAAAATGCCGTTCACCATCACGAAGTCAATTCCTTCGCTGAAGCGATCGGGCTCTAGTATCGTGGCACGGTCGCGAATGCGCTCGAAGTCGAAGATCACGATGTCCGCCTTGTAGCCCTCCCGCAGGACGCCGCGGTCCGAAAGGCCGATGATCCGAGCCGGGAGACTGGTCATCGAGCGCACCGCGTGCGGCAGCGAGATTGCCTGCAGGTCCTTCACGTAGTGCGCGATCTTGCGGGTGAACGCCCCGAAGTGGCGCGGATGCGCACCCGGTCGGGACGCGAACCGCGGAACACCCTCCACGCCGCTCACCGCTGCATCCGACGACGTGGCGGTGTAGTCGGTCTTGTAGTACGTGACCACGTCCACGTCGTGGATGCCGTACCCGCGGGTCCACGCACCGCCGAGCACGTCTTCGTACCCGTCGAGCGTCATACGGACCACGACCTCATGGTACGTGACCCCCTGCTCGGCCGCCAACTCCGCCAGCGTCCGGCCCACGTAAGTGGAATCGGGATAGTCGAGGACCACAACCCGCTCCGGACCGCCGTTGTGATCGACGATCCACGCGATGTCGCGCGCTATGATCTTGCGCGTCTCGGGCTCCGCCCACCTGCGGCGCAAGTGCATGCGTGCGTCGTCGAAAATGCCGTCGGTTCCGTACACCGGGCTGTCGCGACCACCACTGGTATCAACGGAATCATGCACCAGCGACCAGCGTGGGATCATCGGTCGCGCTCCGCCCCCGAACGTCTCGTAGGGGTACACGTCGAGGTACACCTCGAGTCCCTCGGCGCGTGCCTGGTTGACCACGATGGTGTCGTGCTGCGACCGGCCGAATGCGGAGCGCCCCCGCGCCTTGTGGTGACTTGCCACGACGCGAATACCGGTCTGGCGCGCGATGTTGATCGTCTCTTCCAGTGCCTGCAGACCGTCGACGGGCCAGTCGTTCACGTTGCTGGGAAGCTGCCACAGCGGCATCGCGGCTTCACTTCGTTGATGGGCGATGTAGAACCCGTCAAAGGGCGCCACGGCTCCGGCAAGGGCGATGATCTCTTCCGGTGCGCTGAACCGGGCGGGCCGGTACTCGACCCCCGCGCCCAGCCCCCATGCTCCCGCCTCCATCCCTTCGCGCACCATCTCTTTCATTTGGGCAATCTCATCGGCGGTCGCTTCCCGCTCGTAGTCGTCGCGCATGACCAGCCGGCGAATCGTGCTGTGCCCGACCATGGGCACGAAGTTCATGGCGTGGCCCATCTCTCCGAGCGCCGCGAATTCTTCCGTGATCGGCCACACCGTGTTGCGCCCATCGGCTCCACCGACCACGGTGGTGAGGCCTTGGCTGTTGAGGCTCTTGGCGCGGCGCGCCTCGATGAACTCCGACGTCATGGCCCGATCGGCGTGCGAATGCAGGTCGATGAACCCGGGCGTCACGTAAAGACCCGTCGCGTCGACGACCCGCCTGGCGGTAGCGTCACCCAAATCTCCCATGGCAGCCACGCGGTCTCCCCGAATCCCGATGTCGGCGCGAAACCAGGAATTGCCGGTACCGTCGATCACGCGCCCACCGCGGATCAGCACGTCGTACTGTTGACCCACTGCGGGCGACGCCGCTAGCACGCTCAGAGTCAGAATGGCCCCGGCTGTTGGACGGGCAAAAGCGAACCGTATCATGACGACCTCGGAGTTCGATGTTTCCTCTATAATGTGGTGCGGTTGGGGCTTGGCGTAAGACGTGGGGAGTGGTGAGTGGTGAGTGGTGAGTAGAGAGTGGAGAGGTTTGGGTCTCCGCCACCGCGAGTAGCCGCCGCAGCGGCTCGCTCGGCACCTGCCACCTGCTTGACACCTGACACCCGACACCCGGCAGCTGACACCCTAGAAAGCTCGCCAAACCATCACAAATCGCCCATCTTATCCCCATGATGGAGATCACCGCCGGCTCACGATCGCCGTCGTGTCCCCGTGCGCTGAAGCGCCGGCTCGGCACCCCCGCATGAATGCGGTGGTCCGCGTCTTGAAAGACGCCATCCCTCGTCCTTCAGGACGTGGCGCGCAGCGGCCGAGCCCGGATTTCAATCCAGGGGATGCGCAAAGATGACCGAAGCGTTTCATCGTCTCAAAGACGCTCTTTCGGACCGCTACGCCATAGGCGAACTTTGCGCGGGGCAAGGTGGGCGGGGAATAACGAATGATGAATAGTGAGCAAGGAATGATGAAGCTGGAACGAGCCCTTCCTCGATATTCAAGATTCCATGTTCGACATTCGATATTCGTCGTGGATCCATGACCGAGATCACTGCTCGGTTGTCCACCGCCCTCGCCGACCGCTACCAGATCGAGCGCCACCTCGGCGAAGGCGGCATGGCGAACGTCTACCTCGCCGAAGACCTCAAGCACCACCGCAAGGTGGCGGTGAAAGTATTACGTCCCGAGTTGGCGGCCGTGCTCGGCGCGGAGCGGTTCGTGCACGAGATCGAGACCACCGCAAATCTCCAGCACCCCCACATCCTGCCGCTGTTCGATTCGGGGGACGCCGACGGGTTTCTCTACTACGTGATGCCGTTCATCGACGGCGAGACGCTGCGAGACAAACTGAACCGAGAAACGCAACTCGGCATCGAGGATGCAGTCAGCATCACTACCGCCATCGCGGACGCCCTCGATTACGCGCACCGCAACAACGTCATCCATCGCGACATCAAGCCGGAGAACATCTTGCTGCACGACGGTCGCCCGATGGTGGCGGACTTCGGCATTGCGTTGGCGTTGAGCGCGGCAGCGGGCGGGCGGATGACCGAAACCGGCATGTCGCTCGGCACGCCACATTACATGAGTCCCGAGCAAGCCACGGCGGAGAAAGATCTGACCAACCGCTCGGACATCTATTCATTGGGGAGCATGCTCTACGAGATGTTGACGGGCGAGCCACCGCACATGGGCGGGTCGGCCCAAGCGATCATCATGAAGATCGTGACGGACGAGGTGCGGCCGGTGACCGAGTTACGGAAATCGGTGCCGCCCCACGTTGCGGCTGCGACCGCCAAGTCATTGGAAAAGTTGGCGGCGGATCGGTTCGCGACGGCGAAGGAGTTCGCGGAGGCGCTCACGAACCCTGCGTTCGCGCTGCCAACGACGCAGGCAACCCAGGTTGCGGCAGCTACAATGAGCGCGGCGTGGAATCGCTTGAGCATCAGCCTGGCATCACTCGCCGCCGTGCTTGCTGTCGTGGCCCTCTGGGGCTGGCTGCAAGCGGGACCGGATGCACCGAAGCCCGTGGCACGCTACGAGATCGCTTTCCCAGAGGACGAGGCGTTGCTGGGAGCGTTTGCCATTTCGCCGGACGGGTCGATGTGGGCCTACGTGGGTCCCGGGGAGAGAGGGAATCAAGTCTGGATAAAGCGTAGGGCGGACCGCCATGCCACCCCTCTGGCCGGAACCGACGGGGCGGTCCACGTTTTTTTCTCCCCCGACGGGGTGTGGGTGGGGTTCATCGCAGACGATCAAGTCAAGAAGATTCCGGCGGGCGGCGGAGCGGCGATCACGCTTGCGGAGCCTGCTCGAAGCGCGAACGGGCAATGGGCCGCTTGGTTGGAGGATGGCACCATCGTGTTCGTCGAGCCGGCGTATTCGCTCGCTCGCGTGAGTGAGGCGGGTGGGTCAATCGAGCGTGTCGTCGAAGCCGGTGCCATCCCTGGGCTTGCTGCGTCCGCCGTTCACGCAACCGGCCTACCGGAGGGGCGCGGAGTGCTCTTCACGGCGTGCTCGGCCGGATGCAGCAGCGGGGCCATCTGGACGCTGGATCTCCGCACGGGGGTTACCCGCGCCCTCATCGAGGACGCGCTCGGAGGGTGGTACGTGCCGACGGGGCATGTGCTATATGCGAACGACCGCGGTGGAGTGTTCGCGGTCCCATTCGATCTGGAGACACTGGAACTCGGCGGTGCTGCTGTTCCCGTCCTCGACAACGTGAGTGGCTTCTTCGCCATGTCGGGCGCAGGGGATCTGCTGTACCTGGAGGGCACCGGGTTGCTGGTAGACCGGCAGCTCGTGTGGGTGGAACGGGATGGCACGGCCAGTGTCATCGATTCAAGCTGGACGGGGATTTTCGGATCGTTGGCGCTGTCGCCGGACGGGATGCGTCTGGCAGTGGATGCGGGAGCGGATATATGGATCAAGCAGTTGGACCGCGGGCCGGCCTCCCGGCTGACATTTGCTGACGGCGAGGATAGCCGGCCCACGTGGACCCCGGACGGGCAGTCGGTGACATTCATTTCGGAGCGCGGGGAGAACCGGGATTCGTACGCCAAGCGCGCCGACGGCACGGGCTCGGCCGACGTCGTGCTGGATTTGCCGGCTGCGGTGAACGAGGGCTTTTGGTCACCGAACGGAGACTGGCTCATCTATCGCACGGGAGTAGGCGACAGCCTCGATCTCTTTGCCCGGCGCTCGGGACAGGATACAGTGACAGTGCCCTTGGTGGTTTCGCCGGAGTTCAACGCATACTCGCCGGCCCTGTCGCCTGGCGGCCGGTGGCTGGCATACGTGTCGGACGAGTCAGGTCGGCCGGAGGTATACGTGCGGCCGTTCCCGGATGTGGAGTCAGGCCGGTGGCAGGTGTCCGTCCGAGGTGGGACGGAGCCGATGTGGGCGCACAGCGGGCGAGAATTGTTCTATAAGAGCGGTGGCGAGTTGGTGGTGGTGGACGTGGGCGCCGGTCCTGTCTTTGCAGCGGGTCAGGAGCTGCCGCTGTTCCCGATCCAGCCGTACTTTGCGGACGACTTCCACGCCGCCTACGACGTGACGCCGGACGACCGGCGATTCGTGATGATCCAGATGGGACTTGCGGTGGGCGGGGGGAACGCGTTGATCCTGGTCGAGAATTTCCTCGAGGAGTTGAAGGCGAAGGTGGGGAATTGAGCTGTGGGCCTTGGGCTGTGAGCTATGAGCTGCGAGCCGAGCGCCAGTGGTCAAAAGTCGTTGTCCGCCTCGACCGCTTCCCTACCATACACCTACGATCGCCAGAATGGTCGTCGCCCAAAACACGATCATCCATTTCATCAAGCGGCCTTGGATGATCTCGTGACCTAAAATCCTTGGAAAAATTGGTCGAGATCGCCATCACCGGCCTTTCGGTGATTGGTCACGACCATATCAAATGATAACGCCGAGCTGACGGTATCGAAAAAGCGCAGAAAAGAGCAGGAAATTGCGGAAGGGCCGGCACCGATCTGCCACCGCCGATCTCCAATCTCCAATTTCCAATCTCCACTCAATAGCTCAAACACCTGGTGTCTTCGCCCCGCACCCACGCAGCGAGCATCTGCCACTCGGGGTCGTCCTGTGAGAACCAGCGGCGGCCACCGCTGTGGAAGGCGTCACCACCGGCCTCCGGCGCGAGCGGGTGCGTCAGAAACCGGCTACTCAGAGGGTAACCCGGTTCCACGTAGCGCCTGAGCACCTCGAAGTTTCGACGCGACTCCTCCAGGCCCCAGAATGCACGCCCCTCCGGCAGCGTCCGCGCGAAGCCGCGGGTTCCTCCACCGTGGCAGTGCACGCATTCCATGCGGCCTTCGCGCTTGTTCAGGAAGATCTGCTGCACGCAGGTCTGGAAGAACTCGAAGTCGAGCGGCGGTGGCGTGGTTTCGGCAGCTCTCAGGTCGGGCGAGATGTCGGCCGCGCGCACCCAGTCGGCCATGATCCGCCATTCCGGATCCGCCTGCGACTCGAAGAACTTTCCGCCTACGTGAAACGGAGCACCGCCCGCTCGTACCGCAAGCGCTTTCTGCAACAGCCGGCTTCGCTCCGGCTGGCCCGGCACGACCAAGCGCGAGACCACCTCGAAGTTCATGCGCGACTGTTCTTCCGACCAGAACACTCGGCCGTCCTCGCCCTCTTGCAGCGGTTGGAGCTTGAGCGGCGTTCCGCTGTGCACGTGGCAGGTGGCGCAGGGAGACCTGCCCGGCCCGTGGCCGCCGCGAGGGGCGATGAAGATCGGTTCGACCCGGGCTCGGTACTCTTCGAAACTCAACGCCTGCTGGCCTGAGGACGACACAGGGGCGATCGAGAGCGTGGACGCCGCAAACGCGATCGGAAAAACCAAACGCCGCGCGCTCATCGGATCACCGCCGTGTGGTTCCTCTTCGGCACCTGTCCTACGGTGATCCGGGCGATCTCCTTCATCGCCTGCGTGTCGATGACCGACACGTTGTTCGAACCGGCGTTGGCGCTGTACAAGTAGCGGCTGTCGGGCGTCATCGTGAGCCAGTCGGGGTGATGGCCGACGGGCACGCCGCCCAAGAACTCGAGGTCGGGAAGCGACCACGCGTAGACGTGGTTGTTGGGTTTGCTGGTGGACCACAGCTGCCTGCCATCGGGCGACACCGCCAGCCCGTGGCCGGGCGAACCCTGCAGCCCGTCGTTGTCCTGTTGGGTCAAGGGC
Organism: Gemmatimonadota bacterium; assembly: GCA_022562295.1. GTDB lineage: Bacteria > Gemmatimonadota > Gemmatimonadetes > Gemmatimonadales > GWC2-71-9 > B3T1B10. Next base: position 4,382 of record JADFPO010000067.1, on the reverse strand, counting down.
AGCTCGGGCATCTGGACTTTATCGACGACGACCCGTTTCTCGAAATCCACCACATAGAACCCGTGGTAATTGGTGATCTGCACGAAGATCCGCTTGGTCGAGCCGTCGGGGTTCCGCTCGAAGGCCATCGGGCGTACGCCGCCGTCGAAGTGCAGCGACCACACCGGCCGATCCGTCTCGGTGTCGATCACGGTCAGGGTCCGCGCACCGATCATGCCGGCTACCACGTACTTCCCGTCCGGCGTGACGAACACGTTGTGGACACCGCCGAGTGTCGGGATGCTCCGCACGTTCTTCTGTTCACGCGTGTCGATCACGTCGACAAACGCGTCTAAACCGGTGATGGCGACATACACCTTCCGGCCGTCGGGGGTGATGGAGATGTTGTTCGGCCGGCCGGTGAGCGGAATCTGCTCCGACACCCTGAGGGTCGCCGTCGGCACCACGTCGAGCGTGTGATCCACTTCGTTGCTGAAGTAGAGCGTGCTGCCATCCGGATGGGACGTGACCCCGTGCGGGATCGGGATCCCCAGTATCACGTCCACCACTTCGTTGGTGGCCGGGTCGATGATGTGGACGTTGTCACCCGCGGCGTTCGTCTGGATGATGCGGACCTTGCCGGACTGGGCGCCCATCGGCGCAGCAATGACAAGTGTTCCCAATGCGAGGGAAAGAATTCTCGAGAAGCGGACGGTATTCATAGTGAACCTCCTGGACCGAGGCCGTGGAGATGCCAAACTTAGAGCTCGGGCCCTACGGCGGCCAGCCTGATGGTGGGATCACGAGTTCGCGGCTGCGGCCCCGCGCGCACGAACAACCTTTGGAGCTATTTCCAACGCCACGGCGCAATTCCTAACGTTCCGACCTTCGGTCACCTTTTTGCCGCGATGGTGGTAGTTGACAAGCAATCATATGATATCATATTAACAGATAGGATTTAATAGCACAGGTGACCAATGCCGGTCGTACAGATCAACGCACGCATAGACGCGGGCCTCAAAAAAGCCCTCGAGAAATATTGCCGCTCCCGGGGGATAGTCATGAATCATTTCATCCAGGAAGCGATCATCGATCGGCTCGAAGAACTGGAGGACATTGAAGATCTCAAGTCCATCCGCCACGAACCTACCCGACCGCTATCGGAAGTACTTGCACAATTGAACATCGATGGCTCGTTATAGCATCGAGATCAGCCGGACCGCCGAAAAACAACTCGAGAAGCTAAACCGTGACGACCAGCGCCGCGTGGGTCGAGCAATCCTCGCCCTTGCCGACGACCCGCGCCCGCAAGGCTCGCGAAAGCTGACGGGATACGATGACGTATTTCGAATCCGAGTTGGTCGATATCGTGTGCTCTACAGCATCTCGGGCAAGACGCTCATCATCATCATCTTGAAAATAGGGCACCGTAAAGACGTCTATCGGTGATCACAATCAGGACACGCTAGTGCGCCAGGAACGCCTTGGCCTCCTTGGCCTCCGCCAAGTCCACATCGGCGCCGGCGAGCAGATCCGCAATCGTACGGTACGCGTTGCCGGCCAGATCCGCGCGGCCCGCGGCGGCGGCCGCCCGGGCATAACCCGCCAGGCTCAGAATGCGATTGGGAGTCCGCGCGAGCGCCATCTGGAACGCCATCAGCGCTTGCTCGGGACGCCCGTGGGCAAGGAGGATCTCACCCTCCAACTCGCGAGCGGGTTTGAACGCCATCGGCGGGCCGAAGTCCACGGGAAGCGACGCTTCGTAATCCGCCGCGTTCTTCGCGGCGAGCAGCGCCGCATCGGCGTCACCGGCATCCGCCAGCAACATCGCGTTGAGGGTCCCCTCCCATACCGGTACGTACGGGCTCTCCCACTCGTCCTCGGCGTTCGAGCCGTTGTCTTTCAAGAAGGCGTGGTGACGTTCGGCGGTGGACCGATCGCCCCGATGGAGCGCCGCGACGCCACTGCCCCACGCCTGCGTGAGTTGCGGTACCACGGACGAGTTGCCGACATCCACTTCCGACATGGCCGGCTCGCCGTCCCACGCCCTCGTGTCCGCCAAGTTCAAGCTCCGCATGTAGGTGTAGGAGCGGGTCGCCGCCTGCCGCATCCCATCGGGTAGCCGCTCGTCGTGCGCCTGGGCGAAGCAGCCCATCAGCATCGCTTCGGCATCGGCGTAGCGCCCCTGCTGTTGGTAGCCGTACATGAGCCACTCGTTGTAGTGGCCGCAGAAGGTCGGCGGCAAATCACGAGCGGCCAAGTTCCGGTCCGACACCGCGTCGGCACGGATGTTGGCCTCGACCACGTCGTCCCACATGCCACGCGCGAGAAAGATGTGCGTGGTCATGTGCTGCGCGTGCGCCGCATCGGGTGCGATGGGCCCGTACGCCCGCGCCGCCTCCATGGCCAGGATCGCGTGCGTCGGGTCGTCAAACGAGTGGATCGTGTAGTGGACGGCCCCCGGGTGACCGGGGTTCTCCCGGAACGCGGCCAAGGCGATCGCCCCGGCCTCCACGTACGTCGGCACGTCCCTGTCACCCTGACTCAAGCCGAGTAGCGACAACGCGTAGAACGCCCGCGCATCGATGTCGTCCGGATAGGCCGCCGCCAACTTGCCCATCTCGATCGAGTACAGCGTGTCCAGCGCGGCCTTTTGTCCTTCACCGTACAGCACGTCGACGGCAGCCAGGTACGCACGCTCCCGTTCGGTGGGCACCTTCGCGGCGCGCGCAGCCGGCGTGGGCGCGTACCGGCCCAGCGCTTCCAGGGCCGCATCCGATGCCTTCTGGTTCCACACCGGGTGGAGGTACGTCATCGCCTCGCCCCAATACGCCATCGCGAAGTCGGGGTCTTGTCTCTGCGCCTTCCGGAACGCCTCGGCTGCATAGGCGTATTCGAAGCTGTGGAGCAGCAGCACGCCACGAAGGAAATCGTGCTGGGCCTCGGGTGCCCCCGAGTTGGGGAACGACAGGGTGCCCAGGCCCTCGATGTGGGTGGGCTCCTGCGAAGCGGCGGGCACGACGGTGGCCAACAACACCAACGCTGGTGCGACGATGGAGTAGGGTCTGAGCGTCATGATCGGGTTCCTCATGTTGTTGTTCTTCCGGGAATTTGGGGTAAACGATCGACGGATGATAGCTGCCCTTCCGCTCCACCCGTGATGGCCACGGAACCCACGGAATCCACGGAAGACCCGGCCACCACACACCCCCTTTTCTTTGTTTCCACCCATCCCCCACCTGTACTATTGTAAGCTACCAATGGGGAAAAACGGACGGCTCACATTCTCGGCGGCGTGGCCGCAAGGCAAAGTTAATAGCTAAAAGCTGATAGCTGAGGCTGTGTCAAAACTCGTCAATCAGCCATTTTATCTCCAAAAACAGGGGCCTCAATGGTATGCCGCGGAACGCGGGTGAACACGGATCAAGTACTTTGTTGGGGTGTGGAGGTGGGGGGTGGCATCCGCTGTTGTCCGTCCCATCAGCGTCATCCGCGATTCCCCGACGGCTGCCCGGACGGCGAATCGCCGGACCCTGAAAGTTGAAAGCTGATAATAGCTGACAGTGGGTGGTGGACAGGATCCCCTAGGAGGTGAACTTTAGCTCGGCGCGGGTCGGCAGGATAGGCGCCGTGAACTGCGGCGCGTTGGAACCTCAGATGGCTGCACGTACTTCAGGATGGTATCACACATGGGATCCCTGACACGCCCAAAGGTGGCAAGCGTGAGACATTCCAAGGTCGGTCGCCTTGCTGTGACCATGCTACTGATCGGGCTCACGAGCTGCGGAGGGTCCGACTCCGGTACCGAGCCTGAAGCACCACGGGCCAACAGCATTGCGCTCTCCCCGAGCTCGGACACACTGTCTTTTCTCGGCGCGACCGTAGTGTTGACCGCATCGGTCCGCGATCAGAACAACCAGCCATTTCCCGGGGCCGTCTCCTGGTCCAGCGACGACGTCGCGGTGGTGACCGTGAGCGCCGACGGCCGAGTAACGGCGATCGGAAACGGCGTGACCAGCGTCCGCGCCACCTTCGGAACGCTGACCGCCACCGCAACCCTTACCGTGCAACAGTTGCCGACGCGGGTCTCCATCATCTCCGGTGATGCCCAGACCGGTGCCGTCGCGCAGGCGCTCACGGACTTACTGGTCGTACGTAGCGAGGATATGGGGGGGGCACCCGTGGCAGCGGTGGATCTCACCTTCACCCCAGCGGAGGGGAGCGGGTCCGTCGGCGAGTCCGCTGTGACGTCCAACGACCAGGGGGAGGCTTCCACGACGTGGACCTTGGGCACCGCAGCCGGACTTCATCAGCTCACCGCTACCGTCGCGGGCTCCGACGCATCCGCGCAGATCTCGGCGACCGCCGAGGCGGGCCCACCCACCGCACTGACCAAGTCAGCG
>JADFPO010000190.1 GCA_022562295.1 Gemmatimonadota bacterium | reverse complement strand
CGTCGATAGATTCGACCCCACGTGCGCGTACAGGACGATGTCTACGTCGCGGAACATGCCGGCCCTCACGTAGTAGGCCTTCGTGGCGACCAATTCTTCGGCGACGCCGGGCCAGATCCGTATCGTGCCCGGAAGCCCCTCGCGCTCCATCAGATCCTTCACCGCGAGGGCCGCCGTGATGTTTACGGCCTGCCCCGAGTTATGCCCCTCCCCATGTCCGGGGGCTCCCTCCACCAACGGAGCGTGGCAGGCCATCGCAGGTAACTGAGAAGCCTGAGGGATGTCGTCGATGTCGGTTCCGAGGGAGATGACCGGTTTGCCCGACCCCCAGCTGGCCACCCATGCAGTCGGAATCCCCGCGACGCCTTCCTCGACGGTGAACCCGTTCTCGCGCAGCAAGCTTACCAAGTACCGAGATGTCTCGAACTCCTGAAAACCGAGTTCACCGAAACTGAAGATTTGGTCTACGATTTCCTGGGTGAGCTTGCGGCGTCCTTCGATATCCTCGATCAGCTCGCGTTTGAAGCTCGCAATCCGATCGGCCTGTGCCTGAACCGGCTGAGTCAACACGACCGTGAGAGTGAAACAAGCAACCACGGTCATCGAATGGACACATCGCGCTGCAGACATACGGACCTCCTGCAAGAGTGCGTTTAACAATAGTGTGTGAACGACCGCTCTATCGATCATTCGCCCCATCCGTGCGACTATACATCACCTTGCCACCCACGATGGTGTGGACCACCTCGGCGGAAGGTATTTCCTCTTCCGGGATCGTCATGATGTCCTTGGACAACACGGTGATGTCGGCCAATTTTCCAGGAGTCAGCGAGCCCTTGATATCCTCCTCGAACGCAGCGTATGCTCCACTCAAGGTGTACGACCTCAGTGCTTCCATCCTGCTCATCCGCTGGTCCGGGTAAAACGCGTTTCCATTCTTGTCGCGGCGCGCAACGCTGGCATAGAAACTGGCGATGGGATCCACGTCTTCTACGGGGGCGTCAGTGCCATTCGTAACAACCGCGCCGGACTGTAAAAGACTCTGCCACACGTACGCGCCTTCACGCGCACGCCGCTCACCGAGTCTCGGGACCACCCACGGCGCGTCCGACGTGGCGTGTATCGCCTCCATCGACGCGATCACTCCCATTTGTCCGAAACGTGGGATGTCGTCCGGGTGAAGGTGCTGCGCGTGCTCGATGCGCCACCGGAGGCCCGTCTTGTCGGGATGGGCGGCGAAGACGCGCTCGTAGATATCCAGCGTCTCACGATTGCCCCGGTCGCCGATGGCGTGAACCGCCAACTGATAGTCGTGCAACATGGCCAGGCGGGCTGTCTCCTCGACGCTGGCGACGGTGGTCGTATTGAGGCCTGAACTCGAGGGGAGATCGGCATAGGGGGCCAGCAGCCACGCCCCGTGAGATCCGAGAGCCCCATCAATGCTGCGCTTGATGGTGCGCACCGTGAGCCGGTTGCCACCGTACCCAACCATCCGGTAGTCGGCGAGCTTCACGGCGAGTTCCTCGTTGGAGGCACGAATCATCACCCACAGCCGCACGCCGAGGGTGCCGTCGTCGACCATCTCCTTGTAGACGTCAACGTCCGAGAACGACGACCCGGCGTCCTGGAAGCTGGTGATGCCCTTGGCGAGCAACTCCTCGATCGCCAGCTCGGCTCGACGCCGCTGGTCGGGCGGTGTGGCTCCACTGGACGCGGGCCCAAGCAGTCCCTGCGCCGTCTCCCGGAACGCACCGATGGGATTGCCGGCGGCATCGCGCACGATCTGCCCGCCGGGTGGATCGGGCGTGTCTCTGGTGATGCCGGACATTTCCATCGCCTTCGCGTTGGCGAAGGAGGCGTGACCGCTGGCGTGAACCAACACCACGGGATTGTTGGGTGACACGCGGCTCAAGCTGCGGTGATGCGGGAGTCCATCGACGGCGCCCTCGGGCACGCGGTCCCACTTCTCCTGGTGCCAACCGCGCCCACGTATCAACTCGCCGGTGGGCGCGTCACCAGTCACCGCCTCGACCATCGAGACGATCTCGTCCCAGTTCTGGACATCCATCAAGTCGAGCTGCAACTGGGCGTCACCTATTCCCAAGAAATGCGCGTGACTCTCGACAAATCCCGGGATGGCAAGCCGTCCCTCGAGCTCTATGACCTCCGTGCGGCGCCCGACATAGGCGTCGATCTCGGCGTCAGTGCCCACGGCGATGATCGTATCGTCCTTCACGGCCAGTGCTTGCGCTTCGGGGAGGTTGTCGTCCACTGTGACGATCTTGCCGCCGCGAAGCACCAAGTCCGCGGTCAGGCCGCTTTCGGCACAGGCGACCGTTCCCGCAAGGGCGAGGAATATCAGAGAACCGATGGGAATCCGGCGTCTGGATCGTGACGTCATGAAAGCCTCCTGAAATGCGCGTATGAACCCAATCGCTGTGGAGCGGCCCAGCCAGATCTGCCGTGGCGTAGCACGCCAACGCCCGCCGCCACGTGATTCGGAAGATTGATATACACCCTGAGGCGCCGGTGGGGAACCGACGCCACGGTGTCAATGTGCTACGAGCGGAATCACTGTTCTAGCCAAACCTTCCTACTCGTCCATCACCGGTCGTTTCGCCCGGAGCGGTCGCTTTCCGAGCCTGCGCTGACATTCTTCTGCATCAGGAACCGGTCGAAGAAATCGTCCGCCGCATTGAACGACTTCAGGAACCGGTCGTGGATCAGGAAATCGTGCACGTCGTCGGGGAATACGATCAGCTCGTGATAGACGTTGTACGCCCTGAGGAGCTGCACCAGGCCCACCGTCTGCGAGAACGCGACGTTGCGGTCGTCGTCGGCGTGGATGAGCAAGACGGGGGACGTCCACTTGTCGATGGCGGCGATGGCCGATGACTGGTAGGACACGCTGTCCTCATCGATCGAGTTGCCCCACAGATGCACACCGGCGATATCCACGCCCGCGGCGAATACGTCCGAGTTCCGCGCGAGCCCCTGCGCGGTCAGGATGCCCCCGTACGACAGACCCCACAGGCCCACGCGCTCCGGATCCACATCCGGCCGGCTCTGCAGGTACTTTCCGGCCGCAAGGATGTCCTGGTATTCGGTGTTCCCGAGCCTGCCCCTTCCGGGGGCGTTCCTGAATTCCTCGCCGTACCCTATCCCGCTCCGGTAATTGACCGAGAGCACGATGTACCCCTTGTTGGCGAAATACTGGTCCATGGCATACGCCATGTGATAGAAGTGCATGTAGTGGTAGCCCAGCAGCATCTGGCGCCGCGAACCGCCGTGAATGAAGATCACGGCTGGCCGCTTCTCCCCGGGGCGCAGATCTTTGGGCAGGAACAGCTGGTTCCAGAACTCCAACCCGTCTGCCGCGGTGAGCGTCACGTTTTCGGGAACGACTTGGGTCTCGATGGGAAAATCGGCCGGCAGCTCGGGCGCTATGATCCTGGGCGTCCCCCCATTCGCCGGTACAAGGGCAACTGACTGCGGCTGGGTCGGACCCGCGGCGAGAACGGCCACGCGATCGCCCGAAGCGAGCACCGCCGGATACGTCTCGATGCCGTCACCGCTGGTCAGCTGCACCGCCCTGCCACCACTCGTCGGCACCTTCCACAAGTGCCGCCGGTGAATGTCCCCGACATTCGTGCTGTAGTAAAGAAATTCCCCGTCGCTCGAGAGCCCGACGTGCTCGGCGATCCCGTCACCGGGGGTCAGCTCCGTCGGGTCGCCGATGCTTCCGGCGACCGGCACCGTGAAGTAATGCCGCCAGTTCCCGGGCTCCGCCATGAACAGGATGTTGTCCCCGGCCCACAGCAGCTCGCGCACCGCGGCGAAGGCCGAGTCCCCCGGTTGGTTGTGCCAGATCTCGTGTCCTTCACCCGTCTCGGCGTCGGCCACCCAGATCGCGAACGTGTGGCCGCCGGCGAACGCCGACTCGACCAAACCCGGCCGGTCTTCCGCCTTGGCTCGCTGGCGGCGGCCCTGGTTCCCAAAAAACGGATTGCGGCGCTGCCCGCCGAACGCGAGTCCGGGTCGCCGCGTGAACGCCACCTGTTTCCCATCCGGCGACCACACGGGCGCCGCGTCGAAATCCACGCCGGCCGCCAGGTAGGTGATCTTGCGCGTCTCGGTGTCGTACACGCCGACCAAGCTGTGGTTATCCCGGTCGCTCACGAAGGCAATCTTCCGGCTGTCCGGCGACCACACGGGGCCACCCGCACCGCTGTACAGCGTGAACAGGGGCTGTCCGTCCATCCACCCCGCCCCGGCCAGAGCCTCTCCGTAGATCTGATCGTCCCCCCCCCGTTCGTAGAGCACCCACTTGCCGTCGGGCGATAGCGCCGGGTTGCCACCTACCACCACTCTGCGCGGCGGCCCCCCCCTGGCGCTCACCGTCCAGATGGCGCGCTCCAAACCGTCAGGCTTGCTCAGCGGATTGGCGCTCCAGCCATCTCGGTTGAGACGATGGCCTCGCACGTACACCAGCGTACCGCCGTCGTCCGAAATCCGGAGATCGGTGAGGTCGTTGCCGTCGTCGTCCGGGTTGTCGGTCAGGCGTACGGGCGTGAAATCGGGTGCCGCAGCCGTGTACACGTTGCGCATCCCGCGCTCGTACTCGATCCATGCGATCCGGTCGGCGTGCTTGGCTGAGACAAGATCGAAGGGGTACGCCGGACTCAGAACCTGCTCGATGGTGAAGCGGGATTGGGCCTGGAGCGATGGAGCAGCGCAGAGCAGCGACGCGGTAAGGAATACGGGAAGCGATCTGAGATGGTGTGACATGGGGTCCCCTTTGAGCTACGAGCTTTGAGCTACGAGCTGCGAGCTACGGAACGGGTCGGGCTAGAACCGCCGGTAAACGTTCTACGCGTAAGACTGCACCGGCGTTCACACGGGGGCAATGGAGTAGGGGATAGGGGATAGGGGATAGGGGTCAGGGGGTCAGGTTTCTGGGGTCGGGGAACTAGTCCGATCACATCCGGAAGCCGAGCCGTTCCGCCACGGTCCGCTGTTTGCCGTCGAGGGTGACAAACGAGACCTCCCCGACCAAGCCCGCGAGATATCGCGCACAGGCGACGTGCCACAAGTCGGCACCCCGCAGGTAACCGACGGCGAGTATCCCGGTGACACCCTTCCCCAACGACCGGTCGGGAA
>JADFPO010000066.1 GCA_022562295.1 Gemmatimonadota bacterium | reverse complement strand
CCGGTACCGTTGGCACCGTGACATGCGGCACAGGTTCCCTTTCCTCTGTATAGGGATTCCCCGCGGGCCGGATCGCCGCTGGGCGATTGCGCGATTGAGACCCGGCCGATCGACCGGACGTACGCCGCCAACTGCCGCGCCTCGAGATCCGACAGCCACCCGGCGCCAGGCATGCCCGTGCCGGGGATGCCGCGTCGAACTACCGAGACCAGGGTCTCGTCGTCCCTCGCATAGCGCAGGTAGGGGCGTGCCAGCGCCGGTCCCTCGCCGCCCAGGCCCTGGAGGCCGTGGCACCGGGCGCAACGCGCGCGGTACATCCGCCCTCCATGAGCGACGTCGGCCGCCGAGAGCGTAGAAAGCTCCTGCGCATGCGCGTCGATCGAGATGCCGAGCACGAGGAGCGTGAGGAGCGCGAGCGGGGATCGGGTGAGATCGTGTCTCATCGGTTATGCCTGGCACTATGCTGTGGTGCGGCACCGCCCGGCGCAAGGATGCCCGTAAGGCAGGCTAATCTGGGGCGACGTAGCGCGTTGATTATCAGTCAACCGACCTTGTGGCAGTCAGGTAGGTCACCTTCGCTGGCTCGTCAAGTAGCCACCCAGCCCCGGTGGGCCTATCTTATTTCCCATTAGCCGATTGGCTCCACAGGTTCACCGCGAAGCCGGAATTACAGACGCATCGCGTAAGGAAAGAGGGAGCAACTGGAATGAGAATCCCGTTCTCGACGGCCGCACTCCTGCTCGTCGCATCGGCTGCCTCAGGGCAGGACATGACTGTGATGGAGTACGAGCCCATCTCGTCGCTTGCCGTCCCCGCTCATCCGCTCACCAGGGCGGTGTTTCCGTTCGTCGACATTCACGGTCATCAGCGAGGGAACAGCATGTCTGCTGCGCAGGTCGGCTCGCTGGTCGACGACATGAACGACATGAACATGGGCGTCATGATAAACCTCAGCGGTGGGTCGGGCGAGCGTCTGCAGCAAAACATTGCGAACCTCAAAGGTCGCGCACCCAACAGGTTCGTCATCTTCGCCAACACGAGCTTTGAGGGCATCGACGATCCCGGCTATCCGGAGCGCATTGCCGCCCAACTGGAAGAAGACGTCAAAAACGGCGCACAGGGTTTGAAGATTTTCAAGAACCTCGGGATGTTCGTTACCGATTCAGCGGGGAACCGCGTCCATACCGACGACCCCCGTCTCGATCCCTTGTGGGCCAAAGCCGGCGAACTCGGCATTCCGGTGCTGATCCACACGGCGGATCCCCACCAGTTCTGGCTGCCCTACGACAAGTACAACGAGCGGTGGCGGGAGCTGACCGAGCGCCCGCGTCGCAAGCAATCTCCGGAGCCCAGTTGGGAAACGCTCATGCAGGAGCAGTGGAACGTGTTCCGGAAGCATCCGAACACCATGTTCATCTCCGCGCATTTGTCGTGGCTCGGCCAGGACCTCGGCCGGCTGGCACGGCTGTTCGATGAGCTACCCAACATGCATGTCGGGCTCGGTGCGGTTATCTACGAACTCGGCCGGCAGCCGCGGTACGCCCGCGAAATGTTGAGCCGGTACCCCGACCGCTTCCTGATGGGCAAGGACTCCTACAACCGGGACGAGTTCAACACCTATTTCCGCGTGTTGGAGACCGCGGACGACTACTTCGACTACTACCGGGCCTATCACGCGTTCTGGCAGATGTACGGATTGGATCTGCCGGATGACGTGCTGCGAAAGGTCTACTACGAAAACGCGGCGCGACTCATACCGGGGCTCGAGGCGGAGGACATACTCGCGGCGGTGGGCCGGTGATACTAGATAAGACGACCAAAGACGATCGAGGACGATCTAGGACGATCCAAGACGACCTTGCGTTATAGATGTCTTCGACCGTCCGGTTGGTTTCGAGACAACCCACCCACTATGAGAGAGAGGGCACGACGATGGATGAAAACGAGACCCAAGCCGCCGCTGGCTACGAGTTCACGGTGCCACAGAACGCGGTCATTCAGAAAACCGCAACCTACGCCAAGGTGTGGGGCATCTTCTCCATCGTTTTGGGCGCGATGCAGGTCGTGGTGGGTCTGTCGGGAGGGGGCCTCCTGCTGGCCGGAATCGTCTCGATCGTCATCGGGACGGTGTTCATCGGGGTTGCGGGCTCGCTGAAGGCGGTCGTCGTCACCGAAGGCAACGATATCGACCACATGATGGACGCCCTGCAGAAGCTCGGGAACGCGTTTCTGATCCAAGTCGTTGCTACCGTTGCCGCCGTCGTCGTCGCGATGTTCGCCGCCTCGGCCGCTGGCTAGCCAAATCTGGAGGCGGTGGTGCCACCGCTTGCGCCGAGGTGGTGGTGCCCGTCCGCTGCATCTTAAAGACCATGACCGGGCCGCCGGACCGATCGTCCGCGGCCGGCGTTTGAATAGGAGATTGTCATGTCGAATCACCACCGAGTCCTCGCGCTCTGCATGTTTGCCATGTGCATCGCCTGCACCGCGAGCGAGCAGCCTCAAACAGACGATGGCGACGCGATATTGTCGGCGGAGCAGGCCGATGAAACGCGCGTTGAGGCCGTGATCGCCGCACCGATGTCCGGTGACACGATTACCGGGTCGTTCACGCTGATGCTGGAGACGCGTAACCTCGTCCTTCGACCCGCTGGTATGGCCGAAGCCGGCACGGGGCACCATCATCTCTTCATCGATCGCGACATCGTAGCCGCTGACACAGTCATCCCCGCCGAGCGGGGTATCGTGCACTTGGGTGCCGCGCAGTCCGAGTATGCGTTCGAAGACCTGACGTCCGGCGCGCACATCATCGTGGCCGTGTTGGGTGACTACCAACACCGTCGCATCGCAGACGCGAAGACGGATACGGTGCGGGTGGTCGTTCGTGAGCCATGAGCTGCGAGCTATGAGCTACGAGCGTGAGAATTCAAATTGCAGATTGACGTTTGCATATTGGCAATTTGACGGCGCCACAGATCTGCAATCGCCAATCGCCGATCTGAATTCTGCAATGACCGGAGCGCCTTCGACCGTCTCGGGCCGTCGTCGACCGTCCCAGACCGTCTCGTATGGATGAGCAACTAAATTTTGTACAGTTGATCACGGAACGCCTCACATCCGTCGGAGTTGAGTACATGCTGACGGGTTCCATGGCCATGGCGGCATACGGTAACCCTCGCATGACCCGTGACGTGGACATCGTGATGGAGTGTTCCGAAAAAGACGCGGATCCAATCGTGCGACTATTCGAGAAGGACTGCTACATTGACCGCGATGCCGTGGTAGAGGCCGTTGCGAACCGATCCATGTTCAACATCATTCACAACGAGTGGATTATCAAAGCTGACTTCATCGTTCGGAAAGACGACGTGTACCATCAGACCGAGTTCGACCGGCGGCGAGAAATCACCGTCGCCGGCAATTCTCTGGTGATAGTTGCCCCGGAGGATTTGATTTTGTCAAAACTCAAGTGGGCTCAAGAATCGCGATCGGAACTTCAGATACGAGACGTCCGGGAGCTAATGGCGACCGGCATCCCTCTCGATCGCGAATATCTCGAACACTGGGCGCAAGGCATTGGTGTCGTCGCGCTGCTACGGGATATTGACGATGGATGATACGTCTCCAGATGTCGTCAAGCGTTTCCGGGACATGATGTCGTCACGGACGCCGGAGGAACGGCTTGGAATGGCCTCGCGGATGTTCACCACGGCCCGGAAGCTGGTGGCGTCCGGCGCCGGAGCAGACCAGGATGAAGCAGGCCGCCGCAGACACGTTTTCTTGAAATTTTATGGAAGGGATTTCTCGGAGGCCGATCGCAGCCGCATTCTTCAGCGGTTGAATGAGCTATGAGTTGCCAGCGGGGGAACGAATGATTGGAGAGTGGAGATTGGAGAATGGAAATCGACGATTTGATCGACGATTTGGCCACCCCGTTTCATTCTCCACTTTCCACTCTCCAACTTCCAATCTCCAATTCCATGACCGGCCTCCTCGCCAGCTCAAATCCGCCCGCGCCGTCCCCTGCTAGACGACGACCCCGCCGAATCCGGTGGGACCGTTTCCATGTGATTCCGCTTCAACCTTGAGGACACATCATGCTTTCGTATCAGGTATACAAAATCCTCCATCTGGTTTCGCTCTTCGGTGTTTTCATGTGCCTCGGTGCCCTGGTCATCCATCACATGAATGGCGGTGCCAAACACTTTCCAGCTCGTATGTGGCTCGTGTTGAGCTTTACGATCTTCATGTTCTTGGCTTTCGTAGGTGGATTTGGATTGATGGCTCGCTTGGGCAGTGGCATGCAAACGTGGATCTACGCAAAGATCGCACTGTGGTTGGTGATCGGTGCCTACATGAGCCTTATCGCGCGAAAACCGGATTGGTCCAAAGTCCATTGGTTTGTGCTCTTGGTGCTTGGGGCCACCGGGGCTTCTGTCGCATTGTATAAACCGTTTTAGCCGCCGCCATCTCGTGGTGTTGGGTCCCCTGGAGCAATCGACCGGTCGCCTGAACGTCATCACCAACTGGGTGGAAGAGGTCAGAAGGAGAGTCGAGCGATGAGCGGGGGACGAATGAATAATGAATATCGAATATCCAATACGGAATATCGAAATCGAGGTGTCCAGCACCACTGCAATATTCCTTGTTCGATATTCGATATTCGATATTCAACAAGATAGGATCGCATCGTCAGCGTCCTGACCGTCCTCGATCGTCTCGCTAATCATGTGGAGGCACGTCGTGAAAACATTTCTGCTCTGCATTTCGTTGACTGTGGCCGCGCACTCTGCTGCCCAGGCCCAGGTGGATCCCGAATGGTTTTCGTCCATGAAGGCGCGCAGTATCGGGCCCGCCGGTATGAGCGGGCGCGTGGCGGCGGTGGACGTGGTGGTGAGCGATCCCAACATCATCTATGTGGGTGCGGCCACGGGCGGCCTGTGGAAATCGGTGGATGGCGGTATCGCATGGAAGCCGATCTTCGACGATCAGGGGACGGGATCGATTGGCGCCATCGCGATCAATCAGGCGAACCCCGACATCGTGTGGGTGGGCACCGGCGAGGGGAATCCGCGGAACAGCGCCGGCGTGGGCGACGGCGTGTACAAGACGATGGACGGCGGGCAGACGTGGACCCACCTGGGACTCGAGCGCTCGGAACGCATTCACCGCATAGCCCTCGACCCCACCAACCCCGACGTCGCATACCTCGGCGTGATGGGACCCGCCTGGAGCGACGGCGAGGAGCGCGGTGTCTTCAAGACGACCGACGGCGGACACACCTGGGACCGCGTGCTGTTCGCGAACGAGCGCACCGGTGCGTCCGACCTCGTGATGGATCCGTCTAACCCAAACAAACTCTTTGCCGCCATGTGGGAGCACCGCCGCTGGCCGTGGTTCTTCGAGTCGGGTGGCGAAGGAAGCGGTCTCCACGTCACGTACGACGGCGGCGCGACGTGGAAGAAGTACACGAGCGAGGACGGCATGCCCGAGGGGAACCTGGGTCGGATGGGTTTGGCCATCGCGCACAACGACCCGCGCGTCGTGTACGCCCTGATCGAGGCGAAGAAGAGCGCCCTGCTGAGGTCCGACGACGGCGGGATCACGTGGAGTACAATAAGCGATGAGCCGGGTGTGGCACCCCGGCCGTTCTACTACGCGGACATACGGGTCGATCCCGAAAACGAGAACAGGCTCTACAGCCTGCACGGCCGTATCACGGTGAGCGAAGACCAGGGACGCACATTCCGGATCGTCGTGCCCAGTCAAAAGATTCACGGCGACGTGCAGGAACTGTGGATCAATCCTGACGATCCGCGCTTTCTCATCATGGGTAACGACGGCGGGATCGGCATCTCCTACAACCGCGGGGCGACGTGGCGGTTCGTGTCGAATCTGACGCTCGCGCAGTTCTACCACATCAACGTGGACATGGACATCCCCTTCAACGTCTACGGCGGGCTGCAGGACAACGGCTCCTGGTTCGGGCCGAGTCGCGTGTGGCACAGCGGTGGGATTCGGAACTACGACTGGACGCGTGTGGGCGGCGGCGACGGGTTCGCCACGTTCACCGATTTCGGCGATACACGCTACGGGTACACCCAATCGCAACAGGGAAACTTGAGGCGCTTCGACAAGGTGAGCGGGGAGCGCAAGGACATCCGCCCGGTACACCCGGACGGCACGCGCCTACGGTTCAACTGGAACGCCGGGTTCAACATCGACCCGTTCGACTCTACGACCATCTACATCGGCAGTCAGTTCCTTCATCGCAGCCGGGATCGTGGCGAGAGCTGGGAAATCATCTCACCCGACCTGACGACGAACGATCCGGAGAAGCAACGCTCGTTCGAGAGCGGGGGACTGACCCTCGACGCTTCGGGTGCCGAGAACCACACGGCGATCATGGCCATCGCGCCGAGTCCGGTAGAACGGGGAGTCATTTGGGTGGGCACCGACGACGGCAACGTGCAGCTCACACGCGACGCGGGTGCCACGTGGACGAACATGGTGGATCGCATTCCCGATATTCCGGAGGCCACCTGGGTGGCGCACATCGAACCGTCCAAGTTCGAGGGATCGACCGCATTCGTCGTGCTGGACGACCACCGGCGCGGCAACTGGACCACATATGTGTTCCGCACCGACGATTATGGGCGCAACTGGAAGAACCTGGCCACCGACGAGATTCGTGGCTTCGCCCACGTCATCGAGCAGGATCCGATCGAGCCCGACCTCCTCTTCCTCGGCACCGAGTTCGGGATGTACGTGAGCTTGAATGCCGGCGAGAACTGGGTGAAGTGGACCCACGGCTTGCCCACGGCTCCGTTCCGCGCGCTGATGGTGCACGGTCGCGATCACGACTTGGTGGCAGGCACGCATGGGCGGGGCGCGTACATTCTTGACGACATTCGTCCGCTGCGCGAGCTGGCGTCCGATCCGGGAATCGCCGATCGTGCGCTGCATGCGTTCGAGATCCCACCGGCCTACCAGGCCACCATGGCAGAGCCGCTCGGATATCGATCGACCGGCGACGCGATGTTCTTCGGTGAAAACCGTCCGTACGGAGCGTTGATCTCGTACTGGTCGCAAGGAAACGACGACAGCGTAACGGTGGAGATCGCTGACGCCACGGGCGACGTGATCCGCACGCTCGAGGGAACGAACACCCACGGCGTGAACCGGCTGGCATGGGATCTCCGGATCGAGCGGTTCCGCCGGCCGACGCTCGGTGGCGGCTTCGGGGGCGGAGGCGGGGACGGGGGAGGGGGAGGCCCGCTCGTGCTGCCGGGCACCTACAACGTGCGAATCAAATACGGCGACACGGAAGCGACCGCGACCGTGGATGTGCGTCCCGATCCTCGGATAACCATCCCCGACGCGGAACGTCGAGCGAAGTTCGCCGCGATCGTTGCCACTGGCGAACAGATGGAGGTGGCCGCCGACCTCCTCGACCGCATAAAGGACACGCGCGAGACCATTAAGACCATTACCGATGCACTTCGCGACCGCGACGACGAAGCGTCAACGTCGCTCGCAGTTAGGGGCGACGAAGTGTCGGAAATGCTGCAAGCCCTCAGCGATCGGGTGGCGCGGGCGCCGGGGGGTGGGTTGGCGAACACTCGAGATCTCGTCGGCAGCAGATTGAACAGCGTGCACGGTTCCTTGCAGTCGTCGTGGGACGAGCCGACGCAGTCGCAGCGTATTTCCATGGAGCTTGCCCAGCGAGATCTGAGGGCGGTGGTAGACGATTACAACGCGTTATTGAGCGATGCGCTCGCGGGGTTCAAGCGCGATGCGGATGCGGCAGGGCTGCGGTTGTTGGGCGAGATGGAGCGGTTGGCTGTGAGTAGAGAGTAGTGAGTGGTGAGTAGGGTGTAGGTTCAAAATTGTCATTGCCTCGCCGACTTCCGGCGTGTTCCAACTCTTCTGACGGGTGAGGTCTGCCATGCGTTGGTTTGTCGCGTCCATTACCGTTTTAACCGTTTCCGGTGCGTTGTCGATGTTCGCCGACCCTGCGCTGGCCGTTCAGCGCCCCGATTCGACGTCGGAGAAAGAGGCTCCGCTCCCCTTGGAAAGCGCCCGCACGATCCATTACGACATGACGGAAGGGTCTTGGATCTCGCTGGACGTGAGCCCGGACGGCCAGACCATCGTATTCGACTATATGGGCGATCTGTTCACGCTTCCGATCGGTGGGGGTGAGGCGACTCAGCTGACCTCCGGCATGGCACTGGATGCGCAGCCGCGCTTTTCGCCCGACGGGACAAAAATCGTGTTCACGTCTGACCAGGACGGCGGACAGAACATCTGGGTCATGTCGGTCGATAAGTCGGACACGACCCAGATCACCAAGGGAAAAACCAATCGCGCCGAGTCGCCCGAATGGTCGCCTGACGGCAAGTACATCGTGGCATCGGTCGGGGAATTCCGGGGCCGGAATCTACCCAGCATTCACCTTTACCACGTCGAAGGCGGCTCCGGCGCCAAACTGATTACCGAGCCGGAACGGTTGAAGACTTTGGGGGCGGCGTTCGGAGCGGACGGTCGTTACATCTGGTTTGCCCAGCGTACGGGAGATTGGACCTACAACGCCCAAGGACCCCAGTATCAGCTGGCGGTTTACGACCGTGAAACGGGCCAACGATACACGCGAACGTCTCGCTTTGGAGCGGGCATTAGGCCCACCCTGTCGCCGGACGGAAAGTGGCTGGTGTACGGTACCAGGCACGAGGATCAGACGGGCCTCATGCTGCGGGACCTGGAAACGGGCGACGAGCGCTGGTTGGCATACCCGGTGCAGCACGACGACCAGGAATCCCGTGGAACCTTCGACCTGTTGCCCGGCATGTCTTTCACGCCCGATTCACGCAACGTCGTTGCATCGTACGGTGGAAAGCTGTGGAGCATTCCGATCGAGGGCGGTGACGCGGCAGCGATTCCCTTTCACGTGGAATTCGACCTCGAGATCGGACCCAAATTGGACTTCGACTACCGAGTCGATGACGGCCCGACGTTCGTGGTTCGGCAGATCCGGGATGCGGTGCCGTCACCGGACGGTGGCCGCGTTGCGTTCACCGCGATGGACCACCTCTGGGTCGCGAACGCGGATGGGACCGACCCTGAACGGCTCACCGACGACGATGTTGCCGAACATTATCCGGCGTGGTCGCCGGATGGTGAGTGGATAGCCTACGCAACATGGGGGAATGGCGAGGGGCGGCTGCGCAAGGTTCGCGCGTCTGGTGGGAATCCGACCGACCTGACGCGCGCGGGGGGCTTGTACGCAACGCCCGCGTGGGCTCCCGATGGCGCGCGCGTGGTGGCGGTCCGCGGAGCTGCGCGCTCGTTCCAACAGTCAACCGGATCTCGGGGTGCGGCCGGCGCAGTCACCGAGCTCATCTGGGTACCGGCGAACGGCGGTGAAGCACAGGTGATCTCGCCGTTGGACGGTCGTTCCCGCCCGCACTTCACGGCAAACCCGGATCGTATCTATCTGTACGACAACGAGGATGGGCTCGTTTCGATTCGGTGGGACGGCACGGACGAGAAAGGGCACGTCAAGGTGACTGGTGCAAAGCCGCCGGGAGCGACCGAGCCGCAGAACGCGAGCGTGATTCTCATGGCGCCGGTGGGAGACCAGGCCCTCGCCTTCGTCAACGACCATGTCTACGTGGTCACGGTTCCCATCGTCGGTGGTGAGACTCCTACCGTCTCCGTTGCGAAACCTGCGGACGCTGAGTTCCCGGCTCGCAGGCTGACCGACATAGGCGGCGAGTTTCCCGCGTGGGGGAGCGATGGTCGCGTTGTCCACTGGTCGCTTGCGAACGCCTACTTCACCTACGATCTCGACGCCGCCCGTGCGTTCGACGACAGCGTCGAAGCGACTCAAAGCGAGACCGAGGAAGAAGGCGAAGACGATAGCGAACCGGCGCGCTACCAGCCCGGCGAGGTCCGCGTCAGGATCACAGCCGCACGCGACCTTCCCGAGGGTGTGGTCGTTCTGAGGGGTGCGCGGGTGATATCCATGGTTGGCGCCGAGGTTATCGACAACGCGGACGTCGTCGTTCGAAACAACCGCATCGAAGGAGTCGGTTCGCGCGGTTCGGTGGTGATACCGTCGGACGCCCGGGTCATCGACGTGTCTGGCAAGACGATTATCCCTGGTTTGGTCGACACGCACGCGCATCTCCGACCGGCATTTGGCATCCACCGGCGTGACGCGTGGGTTTATCTCGCGAATCTGGCTTACGGGGTGACGACGACTCGCGATCCCCAGACCAGTACGACGGACGTGCTCACGTACGCCGACCGGGTGCGGGCGGGCGACATGATTGGCCCGCGTATCTACTCGACGGGTCCGGGAATCTTTTGGGGTGATGGGTTCGACTCTTTGGAGGAGACGCGAAAGATCCTGCGGCGGTACAGCGAGTACTTCGATACCAAGACGCTCAAGATGTACGTAGCTGGTAACCGCCGACAGCGGCAATGGATCATCATGGCCGCGCGTGAAATGGGCATCATGCCGACGACCGAGGGGTCGCTCAACATCAAACAGAATCTCACCGAGACGTTCGACGGGTATCCCGGACTGGAACACTCTCTGCCCATCTACCCGTTGTACGGCGACTTTGTGAAACTGTTTGCCGAATCGGGCCGCGTGTACACGCCGACGCTACTCGTCTCGTACGGCGGTCCGTGGGCGGAAAACTACTTTTACGAGACCGAAGAGGTCCACGACGACGCCAAGCTGCGCCGCTTCACGCCGCACGAAGTGGTGGACCGCGTCAGTTTGCGGCGGTCGCAGTGGTTCCGGACCGAGCAACATGTTTTCCAGGATCATGCGAAGTTCGTCGCCGACCTGGTAGCGGCGGGCGGCCGGGCCGGGGTGGGGAGCCACGGCCAACTACAGGGCCTTGGGTATCACTGGGAACTCTGGGCTATGCAATCAGGCGGATTGTCCACGCACGACGCGCTGCGTGTGGCGACGATATTCGGCGCCGAGGCTGTGGGTTTGGATCAAGATCTAGGCTCCATCGAAAGCGGAAAGCTTGCCGATCTGCTCGTGCTAGATGCCAATCCGCTCGACGACATCCGCAACACCAACACCATCCGGTACGTGATGAAGAACGGGCGCTTATACGAGGGCGACACGCTCAAGGAAATCTATCCGCGCGAACGCGAACTCGAGCCCATGTGGTGGTGGGATACCGCGCCGAGTGGGCTGCCGGGTGTGGCTGGAGTGGTGGGGCGCTGAGGTGATCTTTCCCGGGGAATTCCATGTCGATAAAAGTGGCTGCGATTCTGGACAGTCTAGTGCCAACGTAACCCCTTCGATTTATCATCTAGCCGCATGGCGTTAGCCTCCATACCTTAGTACCTATGTCCGACGTTCTCGACCACCTCACCGCCGCCTTGTCCGGTTTGGGACCGTCTTCGTTCGTTCTTGTGACATGACTGAACAGCTCGACCGGCTCACCGCGGCCTTGTCCGACCGCTATGCCATCCAGCGAGAGCTGGGTGCCGGAGGGATGGCCACCGTCTATCTCGCCGATGACCTGAAGCACCACCGCAAGGTGGCGGTGAAGGTACTGCGTCCCGAGTTGGCAGCGGCCATCGGCGGCGAGCGGTTCTTGAGGGAGGTCGATGTCACCGCCAACCTCCAGCATCCCCATATCCTTCCCCTGTTCGACTCGGGTGAGGTGGACGGGTTTCTCTATTACGTGATGCCGTACGTGGAGGGGGAGTCGCTCCGGACGCGGTTGGAACGTGAGCACGAGTTACCAGTGCAGGAGTCTCTGCGGATTCTGCGCGAGGTTGTCGATGCGTTGGCGAAGGCCCACCGGCAGGGCGTCGTGCATCGCGATATCAAGCCCGACAACGTGATGCTATCTGACTCTCATGCCGTTGTGACCGATTTTGGCGTGGCCAAGGCCGTGAGCGAAGCGACGGGTGCGCAGCAGTTGACGACGGCAGGCATCGCACTTGGAACGCCGGCGTACATGGCGCCGGAGCAGGCAGTCGCCGATCCGAACATCGACCACCGAGTGGACATCTATGCGGTGGGTGTGATGGCCTACGAGATGCTGGCCGGTCACGCGCCGTTTCAGGGCCCCACCGCCCAGAGCGTGTTGTCGCAACAGGTGACGGAGACTCCGGAGCCCGTGACAAAACATCGGGCGGCGGTAGGACCGGCTCTCAACGCGGTTGTCATGAAGTGCCTCGAGAAAAAACCGGCCGATCGGTGGCAAACGGCCGAAGAACTCCTCCACGAGATAGAACAGCTTGCCACCCCCAGTGGTGGAACCGCGCCGGCGACGCCGGTGCATCCGGAGAGTCGTAATAAGACGAGGTGGAGAAGAGCGGCGTGGAGCGCGGCCGGAGTGGCTGTGGTAGCCGTCGCCGTTTGGACCCTCGGGTCATTTGGCGGAGAGGAAATAGTGCTCGATCCCGAATTGGTCGCTGTGTTCCCGTTTGCGGTGACGGGGAGCGGGGATGTGGAGTACCTGCACGAGGGGATGGTCAACCTGTTCGAGAGCAATCTCGCCGGCAACGAGGGGGTGCGAGCGGTTGCATCGCAGGTGGCAATTGGCGCGTGGCGCCGAGCTGGAGGAGGGGAGGGCACCGCCGCCGTCCCGCTTCGCACCGCTCGAGACCTTGGAGCAGGGTTGCTCATCCAGGGGAATCTGGTGCAGTCGGGAACGAACCTGGTCGTAAACGCATCGCTGACGTCGGTCATTGATGGTGCCGAAAGTCGCGCGACCGAGTCCGGTCCCGTTGACAGCATTGCCGTGATCGTGAGCCGACTCATCGCGCAACTCCTTACCCTCCGCGCGGGGGAGAGCACCGATCGCGCCGCCGTGTTGGCCGATGTGCCGTTGTCCGCATTGCGCGCCTATCTCGAAGGCCAGATCGCATACCGTGCCGGAAATTGGGAGGAGGCTTGGGAGCGTTTTGGCCGGGCCATGGCGATTGATTCGACGTTCGCGTTGGCCGCGCTGGGCCACAACATGACGAGCGGCTGGATGCTGACGGCGCCACCATCTGACGGGCTCAGGCTCGCTTGGAAATATCGCGAGCGATTGCCCGAGAGGGACCGGGTGCTGCTGGACGCAATCCGCCCCAACTATCCCAATCCGGTGTCGTATGTGGAGCGATTCGCTGCTGCGGAGCGGGCAACCCGGATCATCGGAGACCGCGTAGAGGCATGGTATTACCTCGGCGACCGCACCTTTCACTCTGGCCAGCTCCTCGGAATGACTCCGGATCAAGTTCGGCAGCGGACCTGGGCGGCCTTCGATCGGGGGCTTGCGCTCGACCCGACGTTTGGGGGGATCGTCACGCACAAATTCGATCAAGCATTGCTCGACGATGATTTCGAGCGGTTCCGCGCCCTGAGTGATTCCCACCCCGACGTTGCAGCCTATCACGTAGAGGCCGAGCTGGGTGCGGCGATTCGGCTGCGTGACTCCGCTGCTGTCAACGAGTGGTTTGCCGAGGCCGACTCTTATTCGTTCGAGCAACTGGTAATCGCGGGGTGGTTCGCGAGCTTCGCTGGAGGTAACAACGAAGCCGCGTTGCGAGCGACACGACAGGCGTTGGCGATTGCGACGACGGAAAGTGAACGACGCCGGGCGTTGTCGGAGATGCGCCGGCGGCATTGGGCCGCGGGTCAACCGCAGGCCGCCGCGCGGGTGACGGAACGCATGCGGCGGGAGCTACGGGATCCGCTTGGCCTAGAGGCGGAAGTGGTGCACGTCGCATTATTCCTGGATGGCGATAGTGCGCAAGCAGATGCGGCGGCCACGGATATCGAGGAATCGTTGCGGCTCAAGGGGATGGACGTGGGTAGCGGCCGGACGTTTGACGAATCAAAGATTGGCGCAAACGACATTTACCGTCTTTGTTATGTGGGGTTGTGGCGAGCGATGACGGGCGAGGACGTTGCGGCCCGCGCCATAGAGGAGCAAATGAGGCGGTTCGATGATGGCGATGACGAGTCGTCCCGGAGCCTCCACGCGCGAGTGTGCACGCTGGAACTTCGTGCCATGCGTGTCGATCCCGGTGATCGTGCCACGATCGCCGCGCAACTGGATTCGATCGCAGCCACAGGCCCCAGCATCGGCGCTCGGGGACGCAACCGAACCAACATGGTGCTCGCGCGCCTGTACGGCTCCTTGGGCGACCCCCAGCGGGCGATGGCGGTAGCGATGCGCGTAGACTGGTTTGATTTCGGCGGGTATGCCGCCATGTTGCGTGAAGCCGGCCGCTATGCGATTGCCGCCCGCGATACCGCCATGGCAGCGCACTACCTGGACTGGTTCCTCCGCCCGCGGGCAAACGCGGAGCCGGAGTTGAAAGCGCAAGACGATGAACTGCGCGCTCAACTCGCGCAGCTGTTGGGAGAAGGTGGGCGCAACTGACCACGGTTGCGCTCCTCTTTCTCTGCTCCTACTGAATACAAGCCTCCGACTTCCAGCTGAGATCCAACAGCAAATAGCAGTTGGCTAACAGCCGGCGGCCGCTGCCGACGCAGTGGTGGCGGCGGATGGAGCTGCTCGACACGAGGCGGAATGGCGGCGGTTAACGAGGCTCAAGGTGAGAACGATCAACACTCTGCTTGAAAGGGGCTGTTGCGCATGGCATTCGGAGTGAACAGAGAGGAGATGGTCGAAGGGAAAAAGGTAGAGAAGAAGATTGTAAAGGCCATCACCACCGAAACCATCGTTGCCTTGATCGTTGTTGGCACTTGTTTTGGCATCTTCGCATGGCAAATGGGGCTTGCCAATATGTTCAAGACGATGATGGGAACAGCTCATGATCTCATGCTCAATACAGTCTTGTTCTTAATGGGGGTGATCATACTCGCCGGAGCCTTCACATCTCTCATATCTGAGTTCGGTATCGTGAGCATTGCCAACCGCGTGTTGTCTCCCCTCATGAAGCCACTCTTTGGGCTGCCGGGTGCAACGTCGATCGGCGTTGTCGCGACCTACTTGTCGGATAATCCCGCTATCATGCCGTTGAGCGCTGACAAGGGATTCTTGAAGTACTTCAAGAGGTGGCAAGTCACGACGTTGGTCAATCTCGGAACCGTCTTCGGTATGGGTCTCATCGTGACCACCTTCATGCTGGCGTTGTCGTCGGTTACGGAACCGTTGGTCAGGGCGGTGTTGCTGGGAAACGTCGGCGCGATCCTCGGCGGCATCGTCAGCGTCAGGCTCATGGGACGTTTCGGGAGGAACAAGTACGGTAGGGAAGAGGACGTCGTCACCGAGAGCGAGGCAGGCTACGACCGGCTGCGTTACCGCGAAGTCCGCACGGGAAACTTAGCGCAAAGGATCCTTCAGGCTTTGTTGGATGGTGGCGCCCATGGAGTCAAGACCGGTCTGGATATCATGCCCGGAGTCATCATCATCACGACGGTGGTCATGATGCTCGCCTACGGGCCGAATGAGGGTGTGTATACCGGGGGGCCGTTCGAGGGAATCGGTTTCTTTCCGTGGATTGGAGAGAAGCTGTCCTTTATTATCGAGCCGGTATTCGGATTCACGACGCCAGAGGCCATCGCCTTCCCGGTCACGTCTCTTGGGTCAGTGGGGGCCGCGATTTCCATGGTACCGCAGTTTCTGGAAAGCGGGATCATCGACGCCAAAGGAGTGTGCGTCTTTACCGCCATCGGCATCTGCAACGCCGGGTTCCTCAGTACGCATGTGGGTATGATGGACGGTATCGGGGAGCGCGACTTGACCAGTGTTGCCATTGCCACCCATTTCATCGGTGGTCTCTCCGCCGGCTTCTTTGGTCACATGCTGTTCTTACTCTTGGGGTGATTCTGAGCTTCCTCACCGCCAAGCCACCCCGCTATGGCTGAATACGCGCCCCCACCAAACTCGCCACCGCGGCCAGCGTCGTCTGTGCCGCGTTGAAGGCCAGGCGCATGTCGTCATCCGTGAACGTCACGAACAGATCGGTCGGTTGATGCCAATGGGGATTGGCACGATTCCCAGTCTCGTACAGCCGGCGGTTCTCGCGTAAGCTCACGGCGGCCACCAGATCTTGGAACGGTCCCGAGTCGGTGTTGCTCATGGCGTTGCTCATCACCGCCGGATAATCCGTGGCAAACTTCCGATTCGCGTTCAACAATACCAATGCCAGCGCCGCGGATTCTTCAGCCATAGTCGAGTTGAGTTGGAATTCGATGTCGACATCGGCGTCCAGTGCCTGATTGAACGTTACCGGATTGCCGTGATCCCACATCATCATGTCGTGCTGGATCATGCCGAGCCATTTCGGCTCCGGGTATCGACCGGATCCTGCCGGATTCTCGATCCCCTGAAGCGGTGCACGCTGCTCCGCGTAGGCTCGGGAGCCGTTCAGACCCGTCTCTTCGTTGTTCCACAGGGCAAAACGGATGGAGCGTGCGGTTCGGATATCGGATGACGCCAGGACGCGCGCGATCTCCATCACGAGGGCCGTGCCCGAGCCGTCGTCGTTTGCCGCCTCACCGCCCCCTCGGCCATCCATGTGCGCGCCGATGATGTACATCTCCTGAGGGATCGTGCTGCCGACGAGCGTGGCGTACACCTCCTCGCGTGGCTCGGACGGTGTCCCTTCGGGAGCACGGCGCGGCGTGTACTCGTAGTGGATTCTTCCCGTCTCGTACCCCCAGCCTTGTAACTGTGCCTCGATCCAGTCGATCGCCTGCGCGTTGCGTTCCGTCCCTTGCTCGCGATCGCCGAACCGGGTCAAGCCGAAGAGGATTTCCTTGTAGCTATCGAAGTCGAGACGATCGACGATCATCTTGACGGCACTGTCGGCGGCGGTCATCTCGACGTCGCCCAACACTCTACGCACGCTTCTGGGATTCCGCTCACCCCGCTGCGCGCTTGTCGCGGTTGCCGTCCCGCCGAGCGTGACGGTGACCGAAACGGCGATCAGGCACAGACGCGCTGCGCCGGTGAGTATCGGGCTCTTTCTGGCTTGCATCGTGCAATCCCTCCCACAGGAACCGTTTCGGGGTTACGGCTCTACTCGAAAGCGGTCTCACAATAGGGCCTGGCTGAGGCCCGACCATCCGCCAATCTCGTTTTTAACAGCATCGTATCCCGGTCCGCAAGGGCGACGCCTGCCACGCGCGGATCCGGAAAATGCGCCTTAGTCAAGGCGCCCGCTTCTAAGCGTCGTGCCCTTCTTCGACCATCTCTGCGTGTCGCCGATGGCGACCGAATATTGAATTACGAATAGGGAATATCGAATGAGGAAGCAGTCTTGACTCAAGTTCGACATTCCTTGTTCCAGATACGATATTCATGATTCTCTCATGACAGACCAAATGGAAGATGAAGACGATCTGAGACGATCTAGGACGATCCGAGACGGCCATGTCGTCGGCGTCCGTTCGTCCCCGTTCGTCCTCGATCGTCTTGTTATGACCGACGACATAATTACAAACACACCAACAAGCCGGAGGCATCATACCATGAAATCGTCGTGTAGTAGCAGGACCCAGGTTCCGCCTGGGACGTGCCGGTGGGCCATCGGCATAGCGACCGCTGGACTGCTGTTCCTTGCGGGGCTGCCCACGGTTCAGGCACAGGAACTCCCCTCCATAGCGGAGGCGACGGCCGGGACGACCAAGATGGAGGGGTTCTTCAACCTCTATTGGAACGACTCGACCGGCAAAATGTATTGGGAGTTCGACAAGCTGGGCGTCGGCTTCATCTACAAGATCTCGATGGGGTCAGGCCTGGGCAGCAATCCAGTGGGGATAGACCGCGGCCAGATTCGCGGGACGTGGCTCCTCGAGGCCAGGAAGATCGGGCCCAAGGTGTTGCTGTGGGAGCCTAACTATCGCTTCCAAGCGTTCAGTGACAACCCTGCCGAGGTTCGGTCCGTGCGCGACGCGTTCGCGCCCTCCGTCCACTGGGGGTTCGAGGTAATGGCGCAGACGGGCAACTCCGTGCTGGTGGATGCAACGGATTTCTTCCTGCGTGATGGCCGGGGAGTGGTGCGGCAGATGGAAACCAGGGGACAGGGTAGTTTCGTGTTGGACAAGACCAGAAGCACGTTCTACCTGCCGAATACCAAGTCCTTCCCGGAGAACACGGAAGTCGAGACCATCCTCACCTTCACCAGTTCAAACCCGGGATCCCTGGTAAACGGTGTTGCGGCGACGGGCGCAACGGTGACGCTGAGGGATCACCACTCCTTCGTGAAACTTCCCGATGACGGGTACACGCCGCGGGTCATGGATCCACGGGTAGGAGTGAACGGACCGACGATCTTCGACTTCGCGAGCGCCATCGACACGAACCTCGCCATTCATTGGGTCGCACGGCACAGACTCGAAAAGC
>JADFPO010000065.1 GCA_022562295.1 Gemmatimonadota bacterium | reverse complement strand
TTACCGCCTCGCGCGACACTGTACCGGGACACATCGCGGCGGCGATCTCGAAGGCGTTGAACAAGATGCCGGCGGACCGGTTCACTACGGCAGCGGCTTTCGCCGACGCCCTCACCAACCCGTCGTTTACGATCCCCGGGGTCGCGGCCCCGTCCGCCGAAGAGGTGCCTGCCGCCGTCACGCCGTCCCGCCGCGCGACTTCGCTCGCTGCTGTAGCCGCCGCAGCAGCGGTGATCGCTGCGTTTATCGTGGGCCGCGCGTTGGCACCCGACCCACCGCCGCGTCTGGCCCGTTTCACCATAGCGCCGCCGGACAACGCCGGCATCAGCGGGCGATGCTGTGGACGAGCCATAGCCGTGTCGCCGGACGGTTCCCAGCTTGTCTTTATGACGGGTCCGGGTGGCAGCACCCCGATCGTTCGCCGAGACCTGGACCGGCTGGCGCTGGAGCCGATTCAGGGAACGGAAGGAGGTTCCATACCGTTTTTCTCGCCGGATGGCCGCTGGCTTGGCTTCCACAAGGACGGCCAGCTGCGAAGGGCGCCGATGGGGGGAGGGCCGTCGATTCCGATAGCCGACGTGGCACGCGCCGAGGGTGCGAGCTGGGGCGACAACGACGTCATCGTGGTAGGGAGCGCCAGCAACGGCGATGGCCTCTACGCCGTCCCGGCGGCGGGAGGCGAGCGCTGGTGCAGGTCACCACGGCGGATAGCGGTTCGAGTCATCGTTGGCCCCACATGCTGCCCGGGGGCCGTGCGGCAGTCTTCACCATCTTTGGAGGCGGTGCCGACATGACCCGCATCGGGGTCGCCGATCTCGAGACGGGCACCATCGACACGATCGGATTCGGGATCCACGGAGAGTACGGGTCGGGCTATCTCGTCCACGCGGGCAGCGACGGAACGCTGCTGGCACAGCCCTTCGACCCGACCGCCCGGCGCACCACCGGGCCGGCGGTGGCGCTGCTGGAAGGGGTCAGCACCAGCGGACCCGGCATGCCCGAATTTGCCATATCCGACAACGGGGCTCTGGTCTACCACGCGGGGGCCGGCGGCCCCGGGGGTGTAGAAACGCTCGAGATCGTCACCGCCACGGGCCGGGTTCCCGTTTCTCTGCCAGACGGTGAGAATTTCGAGGCCCCGTCTTTTTCGCCGGATGGCCGGCGCATCGCACTGAGAATCTCGGATCTGGGGCAGTCCCAGGACATCTGGGTCTTCGATCTGGATCAAGGCACGCTGGATCGCCTAACCGTCGAGGGGGATTTTAATCGCGTACCGGTGTGGACAAAGGACGGCCGCCACATAGCATTTGCGAGCAACCGGGCCGGCCCACTCAACATTTATTGGAAACCGTTCGACGGCAGCGGACCGGCCGAGCGGCTGCTCGAGACCAGCTACGCGGCGTACCCGGCTTCGTGGTTGCCCGATGGGGGCACGCTGCTCTTCAACGCACGGCGTGACGATACCGGATGGGACATCGGGCGCGTGACGGTGGGTGATTCCACCCCCACATGGGTCCTCGCCTCCGAGTTCGACGAGAGCCACGCACAGGTCTCCCCCGACGGCGAGTGGCTCGCCTACACGTCTAACCTGTCGGGTGAGTCAGAGGTTTACGTCCAGGCACTGAGCGGAGAGGGCGCGCGTTACCGGATCTCGCCGAATGGGGGAGGGTCGCCCCGATGGAGCCACGATGGCGCGACGCTGTATTACGTGTCGGACGGGACGTTGATTGCAGCGTCGCTCCAAACCCAGCCCGAAGTTCGGGTCATCGAACGCGTCGAACGCTTCTCCGGTATGACCGACCTGAACGATCACAATGTGAACTACGACGTGCACCCGAACGGGGAAGACTTTCTGGTAATCAAACAAGCTGGCGGGACGTCCGGCAGGCAGATCGTGTGGATTCTGAACTGGCCTGAGATTGCGAAGGGAATGGAGACCGGTCGGTGAGCAGACGGTCTGAGACGGTCAAAGACGGTCTGGGACGGTCTGGGACGATCCCGGGGCTTCTGCGTCTTCGATTCCTAGGGACCGCCGTTGTCCGTCCTCGGTCATCAGTAGCCATGACGGTTGCGGGCATCGCGGTTCTGCTGGGCGCGTGCCAAACGGCAGCGCGAGACAACGTCGCGACGCAACATGAGAACGCCATCATCGACCTCTGGGCGCAGAACACGGCGGCGTTCGGCGTGTACGTCCCGAACGAAAACCCGCCCACGGCAGAACAGCGGCGCAACCGCGAGCGGCCGCCACCGGTGTACACCAAAGAGGGCGGGGAACGGCTCGCGCAGAATCCGCTGTACGACTTCGTCTTTTTGAATCTCGAAGGCGCGTACGATGTGGACGCGGTCAGTGCGATCGCCGAGGGGCTCCGGAGTCCGACGGCGGTCAGCCGGAAGACGCTGCTCGTGCGCATCCCCCCGATCTCCACTGACGGACAAGACGCTGCCCGTACGCGCGTGAAGGAAATACTCGGCCTGGGCGCCGACGGCGTCATCCTGCCACACGTCAGGAACGTGGAAGAAGCCAGGTTGGTGGTCGGCTTTTTTGCCGAGGCCGGCGCGAACGTGTGGTCGCCGTCCAATCCGGGTGGTGAGATCATCGCCATGATCATGATCGAAGATCCCCACGCCCTCGCGCAAGTAACGGAGATTGCAGACACTCCGGGCTACAGCATTCTCGCATGTGGTATTGGGAGTCTCACACGGGCACTCGACGGCGATCGGGAAGCAGCGGAAGCGGGGAACCAAGAAGTACTCGCGCACGCCAAACGTGTGGGGGTTGCCGACATGATCACGGCTAACGCCGAAACAATCGAGCGACGCGTGCGGGAAGGTTTTCTTGCATTACTGATGCAGGGGCCGACAGCGGACGACGTCATCATGCTCGGACGAGCCGCGGCCGGACGTACCCATTGACGCCAAAAAGGGGAACGATTGCGATGATGCGAATACTTGGCGCGGGTACGGTGATCACGCTCGCAATGACGGTCGTGCCACAACTCAGCCAGACAGAAACCCTCTCCGCAGCGGAGAGGTCTCACACGACGCTGCTACCCAGGCCGACGCGTCCGATCGTGGGGCCTCACGCGCAGGATACGACGGTCAGCTTCGCTCGGGATATCGCTCCGATTCTCGAGCGCAGTTGCTACCAATGTCATGGAGGTGAAGACGAGGACGGTTTGCAGACGGTTGAGTTGGAACTGAACATGACGACCTACGAGGGTCTGATGGCCGGGTCCGTGGACGGTACGGTTGTCGAACCCGGCAAACCAGATGAGAGTTACATCATCGACATGGTCGTGAACGGCGACATGCCCGAGGAGGGTGAGCCGCTCACGCCAGAAGAAATCGACATCATCAGGAGATGGATCGCAGCCGGCGCCCTCAATAATTAACCGCTGCATTTTCCCTGGTCTAAAGACCGGGCTCGGCGCCTGCGGCCCGCGTCCTAAAGGACGTGATTGGTCCCGACGTCTTTCAAGACGTGCACGGAGTGCCGAGCCCGCCTTTCAAGGCAGGGAGAACGACGCCTGAAATCGCTGAGGCCGCATTTCAAGCGCGACGAGCGAAAAATTTCGCACCAGCGGGCGTTATTCTGATGCAGTGCCGGCGAGTGCCAAGGCGCATGTTTCGTCATGCCTCTGAACCTGTACGTTCACCTGTCCTGGACGACGGACGGACGCCTGCCGATGATTGGCTCGTCTGAAGACGAGTTCTTACGTGCTTTCCTCCCGGCGGAGGCCAAACGTCAAGGCGCGGATGTCGCGGCGATCGGCGTAGTTTCGAACCATCTTCACCTGGTAATCCGGCTTCCCGGCGTCTTCAACATTCCCAGACTCGTTCAAGGGCTCAAAGGAGCGAGCGCTCGACTGATGAACCAGGATTCGGGGGTGAGCCGGAACGGCATCAAGTGGGCGAAAGGGTACGACCTTCGATCCGTGAGTCCCGGCCATTTGAATCGCGCGATTCGGTATGTTGCGCAACAAGCGGCTCATCACCCGAGGCATGCGATTCCTTCCGATTAGTGCCCACGTTTGATCCGGCCGTTCTACTACGAGGTCGGCCAGCGAGCGCCAATCGTTTTCCCTGGTCTAAAGACCGGGCTCGGCGCTGGCGGCCCGCGTCCTGAAGGACGTGTTGGTCCCGACGTCTTCAAGACGTGCACGGAGTGCCGAGCCCGCCTTTCAAGGCAGGGACCATCCGGGAATCATCAACTCCTACGCCTCTACTCACCACTCACTACTAGCGACTCGCCGTCAACTCCCCGTTCAGCTCCATATACACCCGCTGAATGGCGCGGGCGCCCTGGCTCGACCGCAGGCTCCAGTTCTCCAGATCGCCGAACTCGGCCTGCTCGCCTGCGTCCTCCGCGCTCACACCGGCGGCGTGAAGCCGTTTTGCCTCGGCGATCACCCGTTCCATGGCCAGACGGTATGTCTCCAATTCTTCCTCCAAGATTGCCGGCGATTCCACGAAGCCGTGCCCCGGCACGTATACGTCCACGTCCATCGCCTGTGCCCGTTCGATCATTGCAACCCACTCGGACGGGTGCGCCGAGCGCATCGCGGGGAAGATCCGGTTGAGATAGGTCTCGCTCATGAACAGGATCTTCTCCTCGGGCAGATACACCACGAGATCGCCGCCGGTGTGGGCACGCCCCAGAAAGAGCACGTGGATTTCCTTGTCACCCAGTTGAAGCACCGTGCGGTCGTCGACCAGTTCGGTCGGCATGACGATCGGGGGCGCGTCGGCCGACCGATTGGGTCGGTTGGCGCTCGCCTCCAGGTTGGCCCGGGATGTGGGGTGGGCAAGGAATGTCGCGTCTTCGGGGAACGCCGAGTTGCCGGCGGTGTGATCGCCGTGATCCGAGCAGATCACCACATGCGTGATCGGCTGGTCGGTTATCTCGCCGATGGCGTCGATCATGCGCTGAGTCTCCTCGATGTTCCCCTGGCCGTCGGCGACCAGCACACCCTCGGAGGTCACGACGAAGAGGCTGACGGTGGTGAACAGCTCCTCCCCCGCCGACCGGAGCTGCTCGTAGGAGTACACCCCGGCGGCCAGTTGCTGGACCCGGGGGAAATCCTCCTCCGTGAACCCGCGCGCGATCGGGTCGCCGGTCCGAGGGATCGCCTCGGCGGCGTCTTCCGAGCTGCAGGCCCCCCCACCGAGGGCGGATACGAGGCACAGCGCGGCAACGGCAAGTCGGTTCGCCATGTCGGTTTTCCTTTCGTCCTGAGGGGCTGAGCCAGGCCGGAGAGCCCAAAAAACAGCGTTCTTGCGGGTCCCTGAACTTACCTTAATCTTTATGGATCATAAGGAGGCTCCAGGATGAGAAAAGCATGGTTCGCAGTTGCCGCAATCGCCTTGGTCGCGGCCTTGGCGCCCGGGGCGGCGGCTCAGCAGGGTCGCGGGAACCTGAGCCCCGAGGAGCGGGCCCGCCGGCAGGCGGAGCGGGAGCTCGCGCTGCAGGAGGAACTGCAGATGGCTCGTCCCATGGAGGCGCTGAACTCGGTGTGGATCGAGGAACTCACCTGGATCGAGATCCGGGATGCGATGAGGGGTGGGAAGACCACCGTGCTGGTCCCGACGGGGGGGATCGAGCAGAACGGTCCCTACGTGGCCATGGGGAAACACAACTACATCCTGGAGAGCACGTGCGAGGCGATTGCCAGGGAACTTGGCAACGCGCTCTGCGCCCCGATCATCAAGCTGGTGCCGGAGGGCAACATCGAGGAGCCCTCGGGTCACATGCGCTACCCGGGCACCATCAGCCTCCGGGAGGAGACGTTCGAGGCGGTGCTCACCGACGTCGGCGCGAGCCTGAAGGCGCATGGTTTTGAGCACATCATCTATATCGGCGACAGCGGGGGCAACCAGCGCGGCATGGCGGCCGTGGCCAAGGCTCTGAACGAGCACTGGGGCGAGACGATCGCGCATCACATCCCCGAGTTCTACGACAACGCCGGCGTGGTGGAGCACATGGAGAAGGTGCTGGGCATCGTCGAGGGCGAAAGCGATGGCTACCACGACTTCTATTGGATCACGGCGCTTCAGATGGTGACCGACCCGGCCACGGTTCGCTACGACCAGCGCGTCGCTGCGAACAAGGCCACGATCAACGGCATCAGCATCGCGCCGAAAGAGAAGACGATCGAAGTGGGCAGGAAGCTCATGCAGTTCCGCGTCGAGAACACCGTCAAGGCGATCCACGCGGCGATCGGCGAGAGTACGCATTAGGAAATCTGGAATCGGCATAAATACAGCCGTTCCAACGCGTCCTCGATTCGAGGGGGGCACATGCGAAACCTACGTTTGATAATTATCGGAATTGCGGTTGCAATGATGATGCCGGGCGGGGCATCCCTCGAGGCCAGGCAAGTGCCCTTGGACCCTGTCGGGTCGTCGGGTCGTACCGTGACTCCCGTCTTCGAAGGCTGGTACAGGAACTCGGACGGCACCTACAACATCTACTTCGGCTACTACAGCCGGAACACCGAGCAAGTGCTAGAGATCCCGATGGGCCCGGACAACATGATGGAGCCCGCACATCTCGATGGCTGGCAGCCGACACAGTTTCAGCCCCGCCGGCATTGGGGTGTTTTTGCCGTGACAGTGCCGGCGGACTTCGGCGATCAGCAGCTCGTCTGGACGCTGAAAAACGGCGGCCAGACGTTCTCCATCCCCGGCCACCTGATGGCAGAGTGGGAAATCGACGCCCTGGGGGGGGAGGCGGGCTCGGGGAACACTCCGCCCGTCCTCAAGTTCGACATGGCCGGACCCGAGGGACGCGGCCCATTGGGGATCACCGCCGCGCCGCTCCGGACATCTGTCGGTAAGCCGCTGACCATTACGGTGTGGGCGAGCGACGATGGCAGGACGTCAGGAAGTGTCGCTAGAACCGGCGGAGAAAACGTACCGGTCGCGTTGGCGTGGTTCAAACATCAAGGGCCGGGCGATGTGACGTTCAGCGAGCCAACCGCCGAAGTCCCCGTCACAGGCGGGAGCGCCACGACGACGGCGACGTTCAGCGAGCCCGGAGAATATGTTTTACGCGTGCGTGCCAACGATGCGTCGGGCGTTAGGGGTGGGGGACACGCGCAGTGTTGCTGGACGAACGGTTTTGTAAGGGTCACGGTCACCTACTGAATGAGGAGGAGCGCCTCATGACAGAGTTCAACCTACGGATTTCAAGTCGATTCGGGATGTTGGCGTCGGCGGGTCTGCTGATGCTTTCCGGTCAGGCTGCTCTCGCGCAGACCGGTGGCGAGCAGATCACGTTTGCGAAGCACGTGGCACCGATTCTCCAGGAGAAGTGCCAGGTGTGTCATCAACCGAACTCCGTCGCGCCCATGTCGTTGCTCACGTATGACGACGCGCTGCCGTACGCGCAGCTCATGAAAGCGAAGGTCAGTGCGCGGGTGATGCCTCCCTGGCACCTCGACAGAAGCGTTGGCATTCAGAAGTACCAGAACGACCGTGGGTTAACGGACGAACAGATCGAGACGATCGTGCGGTGGGTCGATGGTGGCACGCCGTTCGGCGACGAGAGTGACCTGCCGCCCCCTCGCGAGTTTCCCGATCCCAACCGCTGGCAGCTTGGCGATCGATTCGGCGAGCCGGACATGATCGTCAAATCCGATCCCTACACGCTCCCCGCGGAGACCCAGGACAAGTGGTTCAGACCGGTTGTCGAGACCGGCCTCACCGAGCCGCGTTGGGTACGGGCGATCGAGATGAAACCGTCCTACCCGGACGGCCGACAGATCGTGCACCACGTGCTCACGTTTCTCGAGCAAGAAGAGGAGGGTCTCACACGACTGGCCAGTACGGCAACAGGTGCTCAGCGGAGTGCCGGTCTCTTTATGGAATGGGCGGTGGGGAAGGTCGGAGAGATTTTCCCCGCCGAAGCCGGCAAGCTGATGTTGCCAGGGGCCAAGATCCGGTGGGAAGTGCACATGCACGCCATGGGCACGGAGATGGTCGACAATCAGGTGGAACTCGGCATCTGGTTCTATCCGAGAGACTACATACCCCGGAATCGCACCGTCTTGAGGATGTTCGACGCCCGAGGCCAGTCGGGTCTCGATATCCGACCTGGGGAAATCACCGTGACGCAGCAGTTCCACGTGCTACCGGCCCCTGCGCGGCTCGAGAACTTCCAGCCGCACATGCACATGCGGGGTAAGGCGATGTCCATCGAGGCCATCTATCCAGATGGTCGCCAGGAAATGTTGAGCCGGGTCAATAACTTCCAGTGGAACTGGCACATCAACTACGTCTACGAAGAAGACGTCGCGCCGCTGTTGCCGAAAGGGACCACGCTCGTCATCACCGCATGGCACGATAACACCGCCAACAACCCCACCAACCCGGACTATCGGCAGTGGGTCGGTTGGGGCGACCGCACAGTAGACGAGATGGCGCACCTCTGGGTGGATGTGACCTATCTGGAGCAGGAAGAATTCGACCGGCTCGTCGCCGAGCGGAAGGCGAAGGAGGAGACGAATTAATAGGGACGATCTAAGACGGTCGAGGACGGACTAAGACGGTCTGGGACGGGGCATTAGCCCGTCTTCGGCCGTTTTAGTGTTTGTAGGTACACTGTACCAGCGGGGATTGCCCATGTTTCCACGATCTATCAACGGCTGAATTCTAGTGTCACTGACCGCCCGAGTTCTCGCTGCCCTCGTGGCCGGTTTGGCGCTAGGAGTTTTTGTTTCCTGGATTCAGCATCCGACGCTCTTTGCCGTGGTCGCGGCGGTGGAGCCTATCGGCGCCCTGTGGGTCAACGCCATTCGCATGACCGTGATACCGCTGGTGGTGTCGCTGCTCATAACGTCTGTGGCGTCGGGTTCAGCTGGCACCGCTGGCAAGGTCGGCGGGCGCGCGCTCGTACTGTTCGTGGTGCTGGTGGGGGGCGGCGCGCTCTTTACGGCCCTGGTTGCCCCACCGCTGTTGGGTGCGGTCCGCTTCGACGCCGATGCGTTTGCCTCTCTACGCGTTGGCGTAGGGACAACGAACGTCGAGCTGCCGCCGTTCCGTGATTGGATCGTCGGCCTGATTCCCGCCAACCCGGTGCGGGCCGCGGCTGACGGCGCGATGCTTCCACTCATCGTGTTCTCGTGCATGTTCGCGCTGGCCGTGCTCCGCGTCGAAAGCGCACTGCGCGACAAATTGCTCGATGTTTTCAGGGCGGTGGCCAGCGCGATGTTGGTGATCGTCGGGTGGATTTTGTTCGTTGCGCCGGTGGGTGTGTTTTTCCTGGTGCTCCCGCTTGCGGCCAACACCGGTGTAGAACTGGTGGGAGCGGTGGGCATGTACCTGCTGGTCGCGTGCGGACTGATATCCGTCGCGCTGGCGTGTCTCTACCCCATCACGGCGATGGCCAGCGGCATTTCCGTCAGACAATTCGCGCGCGCCTGTGCGCCGGTGCAGGCGGTGGCGTTCAGTACGCGGTCGTCGTTGGCCTCGTTGCCCGCGATGCTCGACGCGGCCGAGCGCGACTTGGGAGTCTCGTCCCAGGTGGTGGGGATCACCTTGCCCGTCGCCGTTTCGCTGTTCAAGTTCGCCTCGCCGATCGGCCGTATCACCGGGACCTTCTTCGTGGCGCAGCTGTACGGGATCGACCTCGGGGTGATGGAGATCGCGGCCATCACCGCAGCCGTGGCCGGTTTGAGCTTCTACTCGCCGGGGGTGCCGAGTGGCGGTCTGTTCATCATGGCGCCGATATACATGGCGCTCAACCTGCCCGTCGAAGGAATCGGCCTGCTGATTGCGCTGGATCTGATACCGGACATGTTCATCACCACGGCCAACGTCACGGCGGATATGACGGTCGCCGCGGTGCTCGGCCGTAGGGACGAACAGATGCCTGTCGCCGACCAACCGGCTACGGCCTCGATCGTCCTCGACCGTCCTCGACCGTCTTAGACCGTCTCCGTTCGTTTTAGACCGTCTTCTAATTCACTCGCCCGAACCGCATATCGTACACCCGCGCCTGGCGCAGGCCGAACTCGACGACGCGTCCGTTGTCGTCCCGTCGAAACCGGATGAGGCCCAGGCGGGGTGCGTCGAAGGCATCGTGATACGACGGCGACAGTGTCACCTTCCAATCCGGGCGCCGGCGAGCCACGAGTGCTCCGTCTTCCACGACTAAGGTGAACGTGGTTTCAGCATCGTAGCTGAAATATTCGCCTTCGTATTCCCGCAGGTCTGACTGGGTTGGCTCGAACTCGTCAACCGGCTCGTACAAACGCTCGTCCGAGTTGACCGAAGGCACCCGGATACTCGGTCGTCCGCCGCCCGCAGCGGCGTGGAAGATGAGGCGCTGGTTGCCGAGGCCCGCGCGGAACTCGGTGGGCGACAGGGCGACCAACGGCGTTCCACCACCGCCGACATTGCTCGCGCGCAGGAGTCGCTCGCCGCGAACGACCAGACGCAGCGGCTCGCCCGTCCGTGCGTCTCGGTAGAGCCCCGCTTTCTGCGACAGGTCGGTGGCGGACAACGTGAGCCCGCCGCCCGTAGTGACCTGATCTTCCGCGGCAATGCCCAAGAAGATGCGGGCGATCTGCCCACCCGTAGCGCCGGTGCTCACGTTCGACGCGTTGCACAGCATCGCGACCGAGAGACCCTGCTCGGTGTAACGCCCCAAGAACGCGCGATAGCCCGACGTCGAGCCGGTGTGCGTTATCGACGGGACCCCCGCGAACGGGCGCAACTGGAGGCCCGACGCATACGCGATCCGTCGCCCGTCGTTCAGTGTCCCCTGGTCGTGCATCATCCGAACGAATTCCGGCCCGCCCAGCCGTCCATCTGTCAAAGCTTCGTTCCAGATGAGGAAATCCCCCACCGTCGAGAGTATCCCCCCGTTCCCGTACACGTTCTCGATGGGGCGCATGATGGCGATGTTCTCATCCCGCACGGAGTAGGCGGTGCTGCGGCCCTTCACGATGCGCGTGTAATCGTCGCGCCACTGCGTGTTCGTCATACCGAGAGGCTCGAAGATGCGCTGCTTCGAGAACTCGGCGAACGACATACCGCTGACCCTGCCCACGACGATCGCGAGCAGGTTGTACCCTGTGTTGCTATACGAATACTCGTGCCCGGGCTCGAAGTTGAGCGCGCTCTGACGGCTCACGATGTCGAGCACGTGGGCGTGCGTGTGAGTACGGTTCTGCCTTCCCCATCCCGAGATGCCGGCGACGCTGCCCCAATCCCTGAGACCGCTGGTGTGGTTCATCATGTGCCGGAGCGTGATGGTCGTGCCGTAGTCCGGAACTTCGGGCACGTACTTCCGCACGTCATCGTCCACGGAGAGCTTGCCGTCGAGCGCCAGCAAGATGACGGCCGCCGCCGTGAACTGCTTCGAGACGGAGCCTCCCTCGAAGATCGTGGCGGGTGTGTTGGGAATATCGTGCTCTAGATCCGCCATTCCGTAGGCCCGGGAGAGAACCGTCAGGCCGTGCTGCGCAACACCCACGGCGCAGCCGGGGCTGTCGACCGAGTTCCATCGGGCGAAGATGCGGTCCACCTGCAGGGCGGCGTCGGCCGGTGCCTGGCCTGCGAGCTGTACGGGCAAAACAGCGAGCATGAGGACAACGGCCGATACACGAACGGTTCTCATTTGACGGTGTCTCCCATCGCGTGTGATGTCAAAAATTTACCTGGGTGGACCGTACGGAATCTGTCATGCCCATCTGAAATCGGTTATCGCCCTAGGCGCTCCAACGCGGCACTGGCGTCGGCGTTACCGCGTGCAGCGGCGAGTCCGTACCATCGCCGCGCCTCGGTCAGGTTCCGCGCGACACCACGACCTTCCTCGTACATCGTGCCGAGCCGCAGTTGTGGGATGGCGTCGCCGCCCTCCGCGGCCATCGTCCACCAATGCACGGCGAGGGAATCGTTCTGAGCAACTCCTCGACCCTCGAAGTAGACATTGCCGAGGTTGTGCCGAGCGAGGCCGTGTCCAAGATTCGCGGCGCGCCGGTACCATTGCACTGCCGTCGCTATGTCCGCGGTCTTGCCGAGTCCTTCGTCGTAGGCGGTTCCCATGAGAAAGACGGCTTCGGCGACACCTTCATCTGCCAGCGACTCGATGCGGTCGATGACGTCTCGCGCGATCATGCGTGCTTGCGCTTCGTCCCTCTCGAAATTCATCCGTCCCCTGGAATACACCCGCGCGATCCACATGCGAGAGATCGGGTCTCCGTCTTCGGCGGCTTCCAGGAGCAGCTCTTTCGCCAGCGTATTGTCGATTCGGCCCGCGGTGCCCGTGTACCAGCTCACTGACTCCTCGAGCTTGGGATCGACCGTCTGAGCATGCAGTGGGGCCACTCCGAAAAAGGCTCCAAGGCACAGCATCACGGTGGCGTGGATGGACTTGCATGGCACAGGAGATGACGGGGTAATCGATTGCAGATTGCAGATCGACGATCGGCGATTGCAGATCTGCTCCCTCGAGCTCGCTGACGCGACCAATCGCAAATCTGAGATCTCCACTCTCCAATCTCCAATCACATTCCGTTCTTAGATCGTCTTAGACCGTCAAAGATCGTCTATATGTGAAGATACGAGCGCACGAGACGCCTGCCAGCCGGTGGGTCCGCGTCCCCCGGGTACAGCACGCAATGTTCTGGTTATGGGGTTTGAATTTGGGTGGGTATCGTTTAGCTCGATCGAAACGCTGTCATTGGTTGCGTAAAGTACTTGATTATGTATTATACACAAATGGAACATCGTGTTTCGGCAACCGAGTTGGTGCGTGCCCTTGGGGATGTCATCAACAGGATCCGCTACCGAGGCGATTCTTTCGTGATCGAGAAGAACGGCGACCCCGTAGCTCGAATGGCTCCCATCGCTGAGGCACCCGCGGGACGCCTGGGTGAGGCCATAAGTGCATGGAAGCACGCCGGGGAGAGCGACCCGGATTTTGCCGACGTGCTCGAGCAGGTCGGCGCAGCCGACACGCCGCCGGAGACTCCTTGGGGCTCCTGATCGACACGAGTGCCGTGGTGGCGCTCGAACGAGGGGCATCGAGCTGGGAAGACGCGTTATCCGAAGAGCCTGTGGCTGTTCCCGCGATCGTGTACGCAGAGCTTCTCGTCGGCGTGCGATTGGCGGATACACCAGAACGCGCGGCCAGTCGCCAAAAAAAGATCGATGCCCTGATTGCCAGGGCTCCGGTGATCGAGTTCGGCAGTGAGGCCGCGGAACGTTGGGCGCATGTCTTCGCGGATCTCCGGCGAGCCGGTACGGTCATCCCCTCGAACGATCTGGTGGTGGCCGCCACCGCGCTGAACGTCGGGTTCGGCGTCCTCGTAGGTCCCGGCGACGAAGGTCACTTCCGCAGCGTGCAAGGGCTTCGAGTCGAGGTGTTATGAATCTTACCTTGTCGGTGAAAAGAGAAGTGGTGGATCGAGCCAGGAAGGCGACCGCCGCCTTAGGTCTGAGCCTCAATCAAGCCATTCGTAACTATCTTGAGGAGATTGCCGGCACAGCGTCCGCCGACGATGACGTTCGGCAGATGGCAGAATTGTCGCGTGCGTCGAAGGGGCGGTCACGGGGATGGAATTCGATCGCGACGGGGTTCATGGGCGTCCGTAGCTTCCTCGTCGCGAACGTGTCGATCGTGCGAGCGGCGTTGGTGTCGGGTTGTAAGCGACTCTTTTCTGAAGACCTTCAGCACGGATGGCGCATCGATGGCCTGGAGGTGGTGAACCCTTTCCTCTAGTTCCGTTGAGCCTCAGTCGCCGCGGAGCACCGCGACCGGATCGGCCCTTGTCGCTCTTCGCGCCGGCATGATCGTGGCCAGCATCGTCACACCGCCCAGCACCGCGGATACCATCACGTATGTGAGCGCATCCGTCGACTGCACCTCGAAGAGGAGACTCTGAAGCAAGCGGGTCAGGAAAAGGGCCCCAACGACCCCAACGCCAATTCCAATTGCGGCCATCCGGGCGCCGATGCCGAGGACCAGGCGCGTAAGGTGTACCCGGTTGGCGCCGAGGGCCGCCCGCAACCCCAGCTCTCGACTCCGCTGGGACACGGTGTATGAGACGACGCCGTATACGCCGGCGGCAGCGAGAACGAGACCCAAAGCGGCAAAGAGCGCAAACAGTGTCGCGTTGAAACGCTGAGGGGCGAGGGATGATGCGAGGCGATCTTCGAGGGTCGCGACGTCGAAGATCAACGCGCGGGGCGCGGCACGGCGAATCGCCCCTCGTACCGCTGAGGCCAGCGCCACCGGATCATCCGTAGTGCGAATGGCAAAAGTCATCGTAGCCGTATAAGGCCGGAGGAATTGGAAGTGGGGTAGGTACAACCCGCCCTGTGGCTGGGTGTTCAACCCCTGCTCCCGTACGTCTGCAACGACGCCTACGATGGTGCGCCATGGATCGTCACCATCGTAGCTTCCTCGCTTGAGGCGCCGTCCCAGCGGATTTTCACCCGGCCAATGCTGTCGAGCTAAGGCTTCGCTCACGATGACCACGTTTCGGGCGTCTCCGCGATCGGCCGGAACGAATTGCCTTCCTCGAACGAGCGGGGTCTGCATGGCGGAGAGGTATCCAGGCGTGACCACTCGTACGACCCCAAAATGGCGCTGCCCCGCCGTCTCGGGTGGTTTTCCTTCCACCACGAAACCAAATCCGTACACGATATCGATGCCGGGCAGGGAGTGCACGGCACCAACTACGTCCACACCCGGGACCGCCTGAATACGCTCACGGATCGACTCGAAGAACGATGCCTGCGCTGGTTCGACCGAGGCGAACTCCGGCGGCGCGCTCACCCGGACAGTCAGCAGACCGGCTGGATTGAATCCGGGGTCGGCTGCGGTGGCGCGCGCGAAGCTCTTGATCATGAGACCCGAACCGACCGACAAGACGAGTGCGATGGCGATTTCCGCCACCACCAACCCCGTCTGCACGCGGCGCGCGGCGCGTCCGATCCCGCTGCGTCCACCTCCGTCCTTCAAGACCGCTCCCAAGTTCGGGCGCATGCTCTTGGCCATCGGCAGGAGCCCAAATACGAGTGTAGCTCCGATGGTAATGGCCGCCGCGAACGCCAGCACCGTCCCGTCGATCCCGACGGAGCCGTACGGGGTGAGGGTGGTGGGCCGGAGCGTCAGTAGCAACGGGAGTCCCCAGACGGCGATAAGCAATCCCATACCGCCACCCGCGGCACCGAGTACGAGGTTCTCGATGAGGAGATGCCGCAGCAAGCGTGGTCGGGTCGCTCCCAACGCGACTCGCATGGCGACATCGTGCGCTTGGGCTTGGGCTCGAACGAGAAGGAGGTTGGCCACGTTGCCAACGGCGATTGCCAGCAAGAGTCCCACCGCCACGAAGAGCACGACAAGGGCGGGACCGATGTCCTGGTTGAGGTTCGCCTGCATGGACCGCGTGCTCAATCCCAAACCGGTGTTGCGATCCGGAAATGTTCGTTCGATTCCGTCCGCAATGGAGGCGAGCTCGTTTCGTGCGGCCGCCGGGGTCATTTGCGGCGTGAGGCGAGCGAGCACGAGTAGACTGCCGCGGGTTCGTGAGGTGCCGGTGATCTCGTCGACCGCGA
The DNA here is from genome assembly GCA_022562295.1 of Gemmatimonadota bacterium. Classification (GTDB taxonomy): domain Bacteria; phylum Gemmatimonadota; class Gemmatimonadetes; order Gemmatimonadales; family GWC2-71-9; genus B3T1B10. Next base: position 2,848 of record JADFPO010000065.1, on the reverse strand, counting down.
GCGGAACCCAAATGTCGATGTCGGCGGGATATCGTGGCGCCGACGGCAGCACACCCAGCACAACGAATTGCTCACCGTCGAGGAGGATCTCGGATCCGACGATGTCTGTGTTGGAGACAAAGCGGCGTCGCCACAAGTCCTCACTGATGAGCGCTATGCGGTTGCCCCGTGTGTCTTCGTCGACGGTGTACGTCCGTCCCACGATTGGTGTGAGGCCGAGGAGGGGAAAGAGCTCCGCGGATGCGCGGACGCCGGCGATTCTCTCCGGCTCTTCGCCGCCACCGAGATTCAACGTCACGTTGGTGGTCGCGGCAAAGCGCTCCAGCGTCGTGCTTCGGTCCCGAGCCTCGACGAACTGCTGTGGGGAAAGAAAGTACTGGACGCCTTCGGCGCCCTGCGCGTCATAGGTGGCCCACACGGTGACGAGCCGGTCGGGCTGTGCAAAGGGCAATGGACGCAACAGCACGGCGTGCACGACTGAAAACACGGCGGCGGTCGATCCGATCCCGAGTGCGAGGCAGACCAACGCTACTGTGGTGAACGCCGGTGTCCGGCGGAGTGACCGTACCGCAAGTCGGAAGTCGTGGATGAGCTCACTCAACTTGATTCTCCTTGCCATAGCCGACCGGGCAGCGGCGTCAATAGAGTCGTGTAGTCAACAGCATTGGCATCTCCGTCGGCGTGCCGAGAAGCTGCCGCATGTGCAGGATCTGCTCGATGTGCCGTTCACTGTGATCGGCGTACAGTTCGAGCAACTGCCGCAGCGTCAGCGGCCCCCACTCGGGGTGCGACACGGTCTTGTCCCAGTCGGCGCGGGAAGCTTCACGAAACAGACTTGTCGTTGCGTCGCGCAAGGCAGAGAAGAGATGGAAGGCGGTTGCGATGGCTGCATGATCACGCCGATCGTAGCGCAACTCGTTGGCCCAGATGTCCTGGTCGTAGCCGGTGACGGGGGCGCCCGGTTGGGCGAGGGCGAGGCGAATACGTCCCGCTCCCATGATCTCGGAGTCGGTGAGGTGCAACACCACTTGGGCAATCGACCACTTGCCGGTACGTGGGTGGGCCCGCAACTGCACACTGCCCAGTCCAACGAGGCTTTGTCGGATCCGGGCGGGACCCGCCTCATACACGTTCACCAACTCAGCCGTCGGCACGTTCGCCAAGACCTCAGGAAAGGCCAGGGTCTGTCCGGTCACTAGAATCTCCCTCGTTCGTGCGTCAGCGGACGGATCGTCCGGTTGGGGCACCCTCGGACCTTACCCCCTTGCCAGGGTCAAAATCAAATGCATATTTATTGTAGTTATCATAAATAGTATTTATGGAGACAATGAGATGGTTTTGGAAGTCCGACACCTTCGTATGGTCGATGCGATTCGACGCGAGGGAAACGTGAGCCGGGCCGCGCAACGATTACACCTGACACAACCGGCCGTGAGTCACGCCCTAAAGGACCTCGAGGGTCGCTTGGGCGTCGAGTTGTTCGTTCGACGAAACAAACGGATGGAACCGACCCCCGAGGGGGAGCGACTGCTGCAATCGGCAGACGTCGTGTTGAACGAACTCACAAGGGCGGAACACGACATCGATCAATTGAAGGAGGGGCAGCAAGGGGTGGTCCGTATCGCCACCGGGTGCTACACCTGTTACAACTGGTTGCCGTCGCTTCTCCGCGACTTTCATGACGAGTACCCGCTCCTCGATCTCCAGATCGTACCGAGTGCGACGGATCACCCCATGGAGGCCTTACTCGACCGGTGCCTCGACGTTGCGATCCTCGACGCCAAGCCTGAGGCGGACGGCATTGTGTGCAAGAAATTGTTCAGCGACGAGATGGTTGCGATCGTTCCGCCAGGGGACGCGTTGACCAAGAAGCGGTACCTCACCGCCGCCGATTTCGCCGACCAACACTACATCAGCCAGCGGGAACTCGAGTGGTCGACTTGCTATCGTGAGGTGTTGGCGCCGGCAGGCGTGATACCAGCCCGCACCTCAATCATCCCTCTGACCGAGGCGGTGATCCAGATGGTAAAGGCCGGCATGGGAATCACGGTGATGGCGCGGTGGCTGGCCGCCCCGGAACTGGATGCGGGCTCCATCGAGGCGGTGAGGGTGACGCGCAAGGGCTTGCGGCGAACTTGGTACGCCGTGACGTTGGACTACAGGGCCGAGTCACCGGCGTTGGCCGCGTTGGTGCGACTCTTGAAGCGCAATGGGTTGAATGCGGCGACCAGCTGTCAGCTGATCACCGCATCTCGTCGATCGCGCTCATAGCGGCGCGCCGCACTTCGGCAATCCTTACACCTGACACCCATTCCCTGACACCCGGTGTTGTGTTCATCATCCGACACGGACAAGAACGGCCGAGACCGGGATATCTCTTCCCGTCCTCGACCGTCCCCGACCGTCTTAGACCGTCTCTTAACTAACTAATCCCGCGCCTCCAGTCCGTAAGGATCTTCGGCGCATCCTGCAGCAGCTGGTTCAGCTCGGCGATGACGCCGTCCACGATCGCCGTCAGCTCCAGCGCGCGCTCGCCCGCGGCAATCTCGACCAAGGTCAGCACTTCGAGCTGGCCTTCCGTCGGTCGCGCTTGCGGCGCTGACATGCTCCGCACGGTTCGGGTGAGCTGCGAGAGGAGCCGAGGCCAGTCGCGATAGTTCATGCTCCCGGGGGGCCGCCGGAGTTCCCCGGACAGTGTCGTGAGCTTCTCGCCGGCCTCGTCCGCCAACGACCGAATCTGTTCCTCGTTGGCGAGGTCTTTGCCCTCGATGGACTCGAGCAGCCCGTCGACCTGGCCGTTCAGATCGATGATGGTGCCGACCATCTGGTTCAGCTGATTCTCCAGATC
>JADFPO010000189.1 GCA_022562295.1 Gemmatimonadota bacterium | reverse complement strand
TGCACCCGGACAACGTCCCTTGTCTGAACGTCGCCGGGATCGATTGCTGTGTGCTGGCGAATAACCATGTACTCGATTGGGGGTATCAAGGATTGTTCGAGACCCTAGACGTTCTTCATCAAAATAATATTGCAGTCGCCGGCGCAGGCCGCGATCTCGAAGAGGCCCAGACACCTGCCGTGTTGAATGTCGGCGTGAACAATCGGGTGCTCGTTTTTGCGTTCGGTTTGCCGAGCAGCGGCATCCCTCGGGAGTGGGCAGCTAAGCGCGATCGGGCGGGCATAAATCTCCTAGCCGATTTCGTGAGGTTCCTGGCCCCGTCGGTGCGGGGGAACATGGCGTCGGCGGCCGTGCGTGACACAGTGGAGCGCGGGGAGCGGCTCTTTGAAGAAATTGGATGTACCTCGTGCCATGTTCCTTCCATGCGAGCGGGTCCCAGCGACGTGGCAGCTTTGGATCGCAAGACTGTTAGCCTGTATTCCGATATGCTGCTCCATGATTTGGGCCCGGAGTTGGGCGACGTGTGCGGACTCAACGCCTCGCCCTCCGAGTACCGCACGGCCCTGCTGCTGGGTTTGCGGTTCAGAACCGATTACATGCATGACGATCGCGCTCCCAGTCTTCGACGGGCTGTGCTGGTTCATGAGGGAGAAGCTACTAGGACACGTGACACGTTTGAGCGACTGACGGTCGAGGAGCAGGGGTTCCTCTTGAGGTTCCTTTCCATTCTCTGAGGAAATCGACGCAAGATCGATCAAGCATCCTTCACCGAAATTGCCGGCACGGCGTTTGCTGTCGATCTGGGTGTTACCACGCCCTCCATCCCGGTCGAGCAGACGATCAACGGCGTGCCGGTTGCGCCGGAGACTGATCCGACGCCGGACCCCGAGCTGGACCCCCACTCGGTCGAGCTGGTAGCCGATTTCATACGCTTTTCTGCGCCGCTGCCCCAGGCTGCTACGTCCCAGGCGATGCGCGACACATTGGAAACAGGTGAGGAACTCTTCCACATGATAGGCTGTGCCGAGTGCCACGTCCCAACGATGCAAACGGGACCCATCATCACCCAGGGTTCAGCACTGTTTCCTTGTGGCACATTTTGAAGGAATAGACGACAGGCGTAAGGCTAGCTTGACAGCTCCCTAATTGTAGGGGTGAGGTGCTCTTAGCGACTGGGGAACAGCAGTTTGAGGTCCTGCTTCCAGACCCAGAGAGGCGTGGCGTGATGCTCCCGTCGGGGGAAACACGCCGGTGCGGGAGGGAGCTGCTGGCCGCCCCTACGGCGCTTGGCCGACATCTGGAGACACATGCTCTCGTCGACGAAAACGCCGCCCTCGACGAAGGTCACCTCGGCGAAGGGACTCTCGTTGCTCCCGAGAATGGCGTGGACAATTATCGGGCGTTCAGCCGGAAACCCGCAGAGGGTATAGCGACCCGCGCTGTCGGACTCCGTGCTGGCCTCGTGGTCTCGGGCGGTCAGGCCCTCGAGTCCGGTTCTTCCGCCACCGGTTATCGTCTGCCACCAACCGATTACCCGCGCCCCCGCCACCGGCGCACCGGTCAGCACGTCGCCGATCACGCCGATGATGGCCCGATCTCCGGACGGCTCCCCGCCCGCGGGGCAGACGGCGGCGAGAACGGAATCGGGGCCCGGGGCTGTGAGAACCACGCTCGTTATCCTGCCCAGTGCCAGGATGACGGTTGTCGCGGCAGGTTGAAACCAGATTTCGTCGATGTGGGACAACGAGAAAGCAACCCTGTGCTCTCCCTCAAGTGGCGCCGTGATGGTAAACCTCCCCAGGGCGTCGGTGGTCGTTGAGTAGCTCGTGCCGTCCAGGGCCACCGTGGCTCCCACGACCCCCACCGAGCGGTCGCTCTCGAGGAGCGTTCCGGTGAGTGTGGCAAGCCGGGCGGAATAAACGGTTCGTCCTCGCCGGTCGGTGACATCCAGAATCTCCCCCCCGCCGTCTCGAAAGCCTTGCAGTTCGGTTCTGCGCTCGGTTCCCAGCGGCCCGCGCACCACCCTTATCCCGACGGACGGCATCCGTATCTGCCACCGGTGTACGATCCACTCGCCCGATGGCAGCGGCATGAACTCCACGGTTCCGCCGATCCGTTCGTCGTACAGGTCGTACGGCAGGTTGGTATAGCTGAACTCGAGGGAGCGCAACTCCGACGACTGCTCGTCGATCCACAGTGTGCCCTTCACGTCGGTGAGCCTGCGTCCGCGTACCGGCTCGAATGCGAGACCGACGAGGCCGGGGTGCCCGCGCGTGTCGCGTACGACGCGGAAACAGTGAGTGCTGAGGAAAGAGTCGTCCCGTAGGACGTTGGCATCGGGTGCGTAGTAGGTGTACGTGTTGTCGTCGTTGACGACGGCGTACCCTCCGCTCGCCAGTTGCTCGGCCGCGATGCTCGAGAACGGAGCGACGGAATATCCGGACCGGCTGCGGGTCTGTTCCGCCGAGATGTACCGCCGGGCCACGTCCAGGTCTCGCTCGTAGAGGACGGTGTTGTATCGGTATCGGGTTTGGGACGCCGTCCAAGAGGCGCCGGCCAGCGCCTTGCGCGCCTCTTCCCAGAGAATCGCCGTTTGACGTCCCTCTTCGGGACGGATCCGGCATTCGTCTTCTCTCTGGACCTCGATGTCCGAGAGCCGAACCGGCAGCGCCGCAACCTGCAACGTGTACTCGAGTGTCCGGCCGGCCTCCAGCCGTAGCGGTGGCGATACGGACACGCGATAACCTATGCGCTCGGAACGCAGCAGGTATGTGCCGCTTCTCGGGGCCAGTAGGGTGAAGCGCCCCTGGCTGGTGCTCACGGTGCGCGCGATTTCGATGCCGTCTTCGTCCAGCAGGACCACGAAGCCGGCGGCGACGGGCACGCCCGCAGTGCTGTCGACAATCTGGCCGGAAATCAGTTGCGCATCGGCCGAAACGGCGACTGCCATGGCAAGCGTCTGGAGCAGTGCGAGCCGGAGCAGAATGCGCGTCCAGCCCTCGTTGCTGCAGTTGATCACGGCGGTCATTCGCGTCACAACCTGTTCTGTTTACCCTGCTGCCGGGTGGACGTTTCGCGCCGCAACTCCTCCATCTGTCGTACCACCTCTGGGAGGAGCGTCAGGTTGTCTGCGATCGCGGCGATTTCTTCCGCCTCCTCCCAATCCATCTCGAGGAGAGCCATGTCGCCCTCCAGGGCGAAGCGTTCGTTTTCCTCGTTCGCTGCCATCTCGATCGCCATGCGCATGTCGACTGGGAGCTTCAAGAGGGAGCCGGCGTCGCCGGGTCGGGACGCATGTGTGCTGGCGGCTGCCGCCGCCCGCAGGTAGTCCAGCGGGTCTGCGTGTCCTTCCAGTCGTTTGATTGCCCGGTTGACCTTCGCCGCCGCCGCACCTGTCCCGTTTATCGCCGGCATGATCAGGGCGACGGCGTTCAAGGCGTTCTCGCCTCGCATCGTGTCGGCGCCGTCGAGGTGTGCCAGCTCGAGCCGCCAACCGACGTCCCCTCCGATGTCGGTTGTCAGATGGGCCAGTGACAAGTGTTTGCCCAATACCGTCAACATGGTGCCATCGCTTCTGGGGACGCGGGCGATGATCCGGTTTTCTTTGATCTGCTTGGCGATCTGATCGGCGATGCGATAGAGCGCCACGGCGCCGAGGGCCAGCCCACCCAACGGGATGCTGCCAACCGCCAATGCGGCCGCCGCCGTACCGAGGGCCGAACCCCGGATGATGGCCCGTTTGCGTCGCCGCCCGAATTGGTCGCCATAGCGCCACGCCGCGAACTCGGGACGCAGGGGCCGGCCGATGCGCACCAGCTCCAGGCCCTCATCCAGCCGTGCCAGGCCGATGTTATCGGTATTGAAGCGTTTTCGTGCGCTGCGGAAGTGGCGTTCGCAATCCTCAACCGCCTCCCAGCGTTCCTCGAGCGGGGTGAGGTTCCACCGTTCACAGCTGTGGCACACCACCCACAGTCTGCCCTTGGCTGCGTCAAACGCGAGGCGCCGGCCGACTGGAAACGTCTCGATGGCGTCGTTCCGGCCGAGATGGGCGGTGCAAAACAGGCACGTGGCGTACATCGCCTAGTGGGAAGCTAGGTGGTAGAAAGTGGAAGTAGGAAGTGGTCGACTCACGCCCTCACTACCGTTTGTCATCGACCTCCGCCCGTCCAACTTCAGTCCGTCGGACTTCCATCCAGCAACCCCTCCAACGGTAGTGATTCGGCGCCGTTCTCGGTGCAAATGGCGAAGGTACGCTCGCCCGCGCCGTACATGGCGACGCCGGCATAGTCTCCACTCTTGTTCAAGATGAAAAAGCGCAGGTTGAAGGCCGGCAGCCCGCGGCTGTTCAAGAGGCGATCTTCGACGGTGTTGCGTCGAACTCGCTTCAAGGCCTCCATGCCGGCGTCCTTCGGGCTCATCCCGCCGCGCATCTTCTCGACGACCAGATACGAACAGAGGTTGTAGAGGTTCGCCTCGCCCCGGCCGGTGGAGCCGGCCGCGCCCACGTCGTTATCGACGTACAGTCCGGCGCCCAGGATCGGCGAGTCCCCCGTGCGGCCGGGGATTTTCCATGCCAGGCCGCTCGTTGTGGTGACGCCGCAGAGGTCGCCGTCGGCGTTGATGCCGTTGCAATTGATGGTTCCCCAGAAGTGGTTCTCGTCGATCAACCCTTCGCGTACCATCTCTAGGCCGGCTTCGTATCCCCTTCTCCTCCGCTCCGCAGGATCGAGATAGTGATTCGGGTCTACCCTGCGTTTCCACTCGAGCCAAAGCTTGCGCGAGTGCTCGGTGTTGAGGTCGTCCTCGATCGGGATACCGATGCTGCGGGCGAAATCCTGAGCGCCTTGGCCGACCAGGAGGTGGTGGTCCGTATACTCCATCACCGCCTTGGCCACTAGCGACGGAGTGCGCACGCCCTCCAATGCCGCAACACCTCCGGCCTGTCGCCTCGGCCCGTGCATACAACACGAATCGAGTTGCACCACGCCCCGTTCGTTAGGGAGCCCCCCGTAACCAATGCCGGACTCCGTCGGGTCCAATTCCGGAATGTTGACACCGGCGACGAGCGCGTCCAACACGTCCGAGCCGCTGACTATCATCTCGAATGCCTTCTCGACGGCGCTCTGCGGCCCACCGTTGGTGTAGGCGATCCCGCTGTGATCGGAGATCACCATCGGACGCGCCCGCTTTTTCAAGATGACGTTGGGCGCGTCCGCAAAGGCCGCCTTGGATGTTGCAGCAGCCAAACC
>JADFPO010000064.1 GCA_022562295.1 Gemmatimonadota bacterium | reverse complement strand
CTGTACGGCGTCCAGGTGCCCGCCGGCGACGGCATGCTGGTGTTGGCTTTCCGGACGGACGCCACCAGTTCGTTGGACCTCGACGTCACGATCGGACCGGTCAACGGCGGGCGGGTTGGCGGGAACAACAACCTGGTCATCGGTACGAGCGATGCTGTCGAGTGGCTGGCCGCGTATGAGAGAATAGCTGCCACACCATCCTCCGTGCACAGCGGCGCGAGGCGAACGGCGTCTCGCATCTTCAATCCGGTGCTTCCCACCCAGACACTCACTCGCAGCAAGGGAACCGCGACATCGGATCCCACCGCCGCCTTGGCCGAGTTGCGGCGGCTCATTCCGCCGACGGTGCCGGCGCAAAGCGCACCCGTAGGCGCACGCCCCTCCGGAGACCAACGCAACATCGAGGTCCTCGGCGCCAACGGTACCACGGGCGACTACGATCTGTGGTACCAGACCTGCGCGGCGTTCGAGATCGCGATCGGCCAAGGCGGCAGCGACTCGCTCACCACCTCGGATTGTGTCACGTTCAACTTCTTGTCCGGCAGCCTCACATACGGGACGCACTGGGTGTTCGACGCAGCCGGCGGCGACACGCTGGATCTGCGGCTCACCTCGACAAAGATCGACCCTGTGCTGTACCTGTTCGGGCCCAGCGGCGCGTTGGTTGCTGCGAACGACGACTCCGACTCGCTCAATTCACGCATCGTCGTCACACTCCCAAGCAATGGGCAGTACATCGCCTTCCCCACGTCTTATGAAAATCTCGCAACCGGCGCGTTCACGCTCACGATCGACTTCTTCGTGCCCGGCACGGCAATCAACTACATCGAGGTGACGCCCGAGGGCGTGACCATCGACGGGTCGGGCTCGACGACCCAGCTCACCGCAACAGCATTCGATCAATCCGATCAACCGATCGCCGGAGCGTCGTTCACCTGGGGCACCTTCAACGGGAACGTCGCCACCGTCGATGCGACGGGCGTCGTCACCGCCGCCGAGGTAGGGCAGGCAATCATCTTTGCCCAATCCGGTTCCGAGGTGGGTAGCGCGGTAGTCACCGTCACGAATTCCACGGCCATCCCAGTAAGCACGTGGAACACCATTGCCAATCCAGCCAGCAATACGCTATGGAGTGTATGGGGGACGGCTTCATCACGCACCGTGGCGGTGGGCAACGCCGGCACGATTCTCGAGTACGATGGCACGACGTGGAGTACGATGACGAGCGGTACAACAACGGACCTCCACCACGTCTGGGGCGCCGCATCGGACGACATTTTCGCCGTGGGCAACGCCGGGACTATTCTGCACTACGACGGGACGAGCTGGAACCCGATGGCGAGCGGGACCGCGGCAAACCTGTGGGGCGTCTGGGGTGCATCACCGTTCGATGTGTTCGTTGTCGGCGGCAGCGGCACGATTCTGCGCTATGACGGCTCTACGTGGACCGTGATGACCAGTGGCACCACAAACGCGTTCGATGCCGTTTGGGGCAGCTCCGTGTCTGACATCTTCGCCGTGGGGAACGGCGGCACGATCGTCCACTACGATGGAGCTAGCTGGCAGGCGATGCCGAATCCCGCCACGGGTAACGTGTACGCCCTTTGGGGAACGTCGGGTAGCGATGTATTTGCGGGCAGCGACATCGGCGAGATCATCCATTACGACGGGACGAACTGGACTTCCATGTCTAGCGGCACGAGTCTCGGCTTCGAGGGCCTGTGGGGTACCTCAGGTTCCGACGTCTACGCCGTGGGGAACAGCGGCACGATCCTTCACTATGACGGCACGAGCTGGACCGCAATGACCAGCCCCACTGCGGACAATCTGTGGGGGATATGGGGCGTGTCGGTGGATCCTGCGTCCGCACCTGGAGTCTTCGCCGTAGGGTCTGTTGGCACGATTCTCGGCGGGCAACGCTGAGCATGACTCGCTGACCGGCATGGGAGAGAGGGAAACCGGGAGGGATCGCCGCTAGAACCGAAGCGACGTGCTAGGCGTCAGGCTTGCATGTCAGCGCATTTAACATCTTAACGTCTCCCGTGTGCCGTCCCATGCGCCTCGCTCTCATCCAAAACCACTGTACCACCGACCGCGCCGACAATCTGCGATGCGCGTTCGCGTCCATGGAGCGTGCGAAAGCAGCCAGGGCCGACATCGTTGCCTTTCCCGAGCTGGCGATCGACCGGTTCTTTCCACAACACGAAGCGTCCGACGCCCACACCCTCGCCGAGACGATTCCCGGCCCCACCGCCGACGCCATCGCTGACAAGGCAAGGAATCTGTCGCTGGTCACAGTGTTCAACATGTACGAGGACGGCGGCGACGGCCGCTACTTCGACAGCTCGCCGGTGTTCGAGGCGGACGGCTCGCTGCTGGGGATCACCCGGATGGTGCACATCTGCGACTACACATGTTTCCACGAACAGGCGTACTACGACCCCGGTGACCGCGGAGCGCCCGTGTACGACACCACCGTCGGCAAGGTCGGTGTCGCCATCTGTTACGACCGGCATTACCCGGAATACATGCGCGCGCTCGGTGTTGCCGGAGCGGAACTCGTGGTGATTCCTCAAGCCGGTGCGGTCGACGAATGGCCGGCGGGGCTGTACGAGGCCGAAGTGCAGACAGCGGCATTCCAGAACGGCTACTTCGCCGCGTTGTGCAATCGAGTGGGCAAAGAAGAACGACTCACCTTTGCGGGTGAGTCGTTCGTCGTGGACCCATCCGGTAATTTTCTGGCCCGTGCAAAGTCGCTGGAAGACGACCTGGCGGTGGTCGACCTAGATCTATCCCGCTGCGCCTCCTCGCACGCGCGCACGCTCTTCTGGCACGACCGGCGTCCGGATTTATACGGGGACTGGCTCGCCTGACGCCTCCCCCCGCCCCCGCCCCCAGGGTTCGGGCGCCACTAATCGGTAGATGACGCCGACGAGCGACCCCACCGTGCTGCTGCTTCCGGGCATGACGCTGAACGCCACGATTTTCCCAGCTTTCGTGGGTGCGGCGGGTGGAGGGGGCGCGTCCATCGAGGCCGACTTCACGACCCTGGTCGCCAGCCCGGACGGTGACCTGCCAGCGGGAGTCAGCCGTGGGATGGACTTATATGCCGATCTGTTGGACGAGTTACTCGCGCGACACGAGGCATGGAAGACCCCCAACCGACTGGTCGTCGCCCACAGCTTTGGCGGCATGTTGGCCCTGTGGTGGCTGTTGCGGCACCAATGCCGCGGTTCGGCCCGGATCGACGGGCTGGTGCTCCTGGCGACGACCGCCGGCCCGATGTTCGACGCAGTGTCTATGAGGGTGGCGAAACTCGGACCGATCGACTTGAGGATGCCGGTCACGCAAACGGTACGATGGTGGAACCGCCCGGCTGTCACCCGATTCGTCAAGCGGTTGCACTCCGGGGGCACCCTCGACATCCGCCGCGTCGACTTCCAGCAGCTAAAGAGAAACAGCGACCTCGCCATGGATTGGGCGGGCTGGCGCAACACCGATTGGCGGGCGATGCGCACCTTTCGGATCGCCATGACCGGCTTCGACGTGCGCGAGCGGTTGTCCGAAGTCGCAGTGCCCACGATCGTGCTGCACGGATCGGAGGATTCGATGTTCAAGCCTGAGATCGGCAAGCGCCTGGCCGACGGCCTGCCCTCTGCGGAGTTTCGCCTTGTCGAGGGGGCGGCGCATGGGTTGCCGTTGACCCACCCCGCCCAGGTGATCGAGGCGGTGCGCGATCTCGCGGGTTGGTGACCCGCCTGCTCCCGGCTGACCGCTGGCAGCAGGCTTACCTTCAGCTCCGGCCACTGTGGGTCCCGCCGTTTTCAGGAGACCGCGGATAACGCGGAAGACGCGGGTGAACACGGATCAAATACTTTAGTTGGAGTGTGGATGCGGGGGGTAGGATCCGGTTTTTGTCCGCCCAATCAGCGTCATCCGCGGTTCCCCAACGGCTGTTCGGATGTCGCACGCCGGACGCTGAAGGCTTCCGGTCGACGACCAGCTTCAGACAGCGATTCAGGGTCCATAGCGCGAAGCTCGTAGCTCGTAGCTCACGACCACCGAAAGATCTTCAGCGCCACCCCAAAACTTCCCACGCACCACAGCGCCAGGATCGCCAGCCACCCGGTCAACGCGAAAAGCGAGGCTCCGTCGAGCAGCACCGCTCGCAAGGCGTCGTTGAGCGCGGTCAGAGGCAAGGCTTGGATCACGGGCTGCATCGCATCGGGAAAGGCCGCCGCGGAGAAGAACACACCGGACAACACCCACATCGGCACCATGACGAGGTTCATCATCCCCGAGACCCCTTCGATGGTCTGCGCGCGACTCGCCACCAGCACCCCGATGCCGGCGAATGCCAGGGCGCCAAGTAACGACACGACGGACAGGGCTAGGATCGAGCCTCGCACGGGCACGCCAAAGACAAAGTGTCCGAACGCAACCAGTGCCGCCACCTCGGCTACGAGAAACACGAGGCGCGAGAGCATGTAGCCCAACAAGAAGTGGCTCTTGCGCATGGGGGTCGCGACGAAGCGCTTCAGCAGCTTTTGCGTCCGCGTGCGTACGATGGAGAATCCGACCCCCCACATGCCCGTCCCCATGATGTTCAGCCCCAGGAGCCCCGGAATGAGGAAATCGATGTAACGCGCGCCGGGCTCCGACGTTCCGAGATTGCGGACGGCGCGCACATCGCTCCGCCCCTCGGCACGCTGGAGCGCGTCGTTCGTCACTAACCGAGCCAACAGACTCTCCTCGCGCGTCGAGTCGTACCGGAACACCAGGGTCTCACCGGGCACAACCACGAGGGGTACGCGGCCCGTGCGCAGCGCGTTCTGTGCCTCATCGGCGGCCAGCACGCTGGCCTCGATCCCGCCGGCGGCGATGAGTGTCTCGACAAGCGCGTCGGCATTCAGCCCCTGCTCTACCACCACGTGTACGGTCTGCGCTCCGCGGTTTTGGAACGCGATGCCCAACGCGAAGGCCAGCAGGATCGGGAACGCGAACACCCAGAACATCGCCTCGGGTTGTCGCAGGAATTCCCGGGTGCGCCACTTGGCAAGTTCGATCAGCGGCCGGACCCGTGCGTCAGCCATCGCGCAGATGCCTCCCGGTCAGCGAAATGAAGACATCCTCCAGCGTCGCGTGGTGGGTAGTCAGCTCGCTCAACTCGGCGCGCCGCTGCTGCAGCAGCGTCATGAGCGCGGGGACGGCCTCGTGCACGTGCATGACGGTGAGCTGGGTCCTGCCGTCGACGGCGCTTACGCGCTCCACACCCGGAAGCGACCCGAGCGTTGCGTGGTCGATGGAATCCCCATTCGCCAACGCGAACTGCACGACATGTTCGGCTCCCAGAGACTCGATCAGCGCCCTCGGCGAACCTTGGGCAATCACCTTGCCATGGTCGATGACGGCAACCCGGTCGCAGAGACGTTCGGCCTCCTCCATGTGATGGGTCGTCAGCAGGATCGTGCCACCGCCCGCCCGGAAGTCGCCGATGATCCGCCACAGCTGATGTCTCGATTGCGGGTCAAGACCCGTCGTCGGCTCGTCGAGAAAGAGAATCTCGGGATCGCTCACCAACGAGCACGCAACCGACAGGCGCTGCCGCTGCCCGCCCGAGAGGTTCTTGACCCAGACGTCGCGTTTCTCCCGCAGTTGCACCATGTCGATCACGTCTTCGACCGGTCTGCCGGCGCGGTAGAAGCTGCGGAACAGCGTGAGCACCTCGACGACCGACAGCTTGTCGGGAAGCTGGGTGTCCTGCAGCTGTGTACCCATGCGCTCGCGCAGGGATCGCTCTTGGTTCTCCCACCGCATGCCCAGCACCTCAACCGAGCCGGCATCGGGGGGAAGCAGCCCTTGAAGAATCTCGACCGTGGTCGTCTTGCCCGCCCCGTTGGGACCGAGGAGACCGAAGCACTCGCCGACGCGGATTTCGAGGTCCAATCCGTCGACGGCGACCACGTCTCCATAGCGCTTGACGAGCCCCTTGCAGTTCACTGCCGGTGTGGACATGCGGGACAATCAACCTTGCCCTTGTCGCACTGGCAACCCGTATGCAGCTCTCGAACGACGAGTTGGCTCTCGGATAAAGAAACGGCCGAGCACTGGCGCACGCGCCGGGCGACCGACACTTTCACTGCCATGCGAATTCTCGTGGCGGTAATCGTTTTTGTGCTCGCGACAGTGTTGATGGCCCTCGATGTCGCACCGTTCCCCACATGGTTCTACGTGTTCACGTGGTATCCTACCCTTATCGTCGTCGACACGATCGTGTCGACGCGAGGCACACCATCACTGTTCGGATCGCCTCGCAAGGTGTTCTCTCTGCTGGGTTGGTCGGCCGTCATCTGGCTGATGTTCGAGGCGATCAATCTTCGGATCGCTAACTGGTATTACATCTTCCTGCCCGCCTCGCTGGGATCGCGGTGGCTCGGGATCGTGATCTCCTTCGGGACGGTTGTTCCGGCCGTCGTGTTGTCTGAGCGGCTGCTCCACGTACTGGGCGTTGGGCGGGGTTGGAAACCGCACCCGGTAATCGTGAGACCTCCTCATCTGCACATGGCAACCGCACTGGGTTTGGTGTTGCTGGCTCTCCCGATGGTGTGGCCCACCCGATTCTACGCCTCGGTATGGGGAGCCGGCCTGCTCCTGGCGGACCCGATCGTCTATCGCCGACGGAAGTCCGACTCACTCATCGCGGACATCGAGTCCGGTCGGTGGGACCGCATTGCCCGGCTTTTGCTCGGCGGCCTCGCGATCGGCTTCTGGTGGGAAATGCTCAACTATTGGGCACGTGGCAGGTGGGTGTACACCGTGCCGTTTCTCGAGCAGATCAAGCTCTTCGAGATGCCGCCGTTCGGCTTCGTTGGGTTCCCCGTTTTCGCATTGTCGGCCTGGTCGCTGTATCACTTCTTTTGCGCGGTGCAGGTTGCGGTCCCGTCCGATGGGCCCTGGCAGCGCCGTCCACTCCGCGTCGCCGGCGCGGTGTCGATCGCCATCGTGTTTTCGCTGGTGACGCTCGTGGCGATGGACCGTCGCACCGTTAGCTCGACCGTACCATACCTCGATGAACTTCCGGCGGCGAACGAACCCGTGTTGGCCACTCTGAGGGAGGCGAGCGTCCTCACACCGTTCCAGCTCTCACGACGTGACCCGGCGGTTCTCGCACGGCAGACGGGGTTACCCGACAGCACAACATCGTTGCTGGTACAGTCCGCAAAACTGGCGACGCTGCGTGGGATCGGTACCACACATCTCGTTGCATTACATCGCGCCGGTATCACATCGATCTGTGAACTCGCCACGGCCGGTGCGAGCGCACTGTGGCGTGCAGTTCACAGCGCTCCGCAACAGAGCTTCCGCCCCACGGAGGCCGAGGTGCGTGTGTGGATTCGTGCTGCGGAACGGGCCTGCGAAGATTAGAACGCGTGGGGAATCACGCCGCTTCAGACAGCGCCACTTCTTGCTTCACGCTGAACGCCAGCATCGTCACGAAGGCCACGACGAGCGCCGAGAAAAAGAATGGTAGCGCCAGATTGATTTCCAAGGCCGCCGTCGCCCACAGCGGTGCGATCACTCGTGCCATCCCTCCGAACGATTGCTGCACACCGAGTGTCTGTCCCACTTCATGTTCGGGCGCCCGATGGCTCACCATGGCCGTGTTGCACGGGAAGAGAAGAGCAGTACCAATTGGAACGAGGGTGATCACCGCGACGAAACCCCATATGAACGTAGGGATCGGTATCAACAACAAGCCCAATCCCAGCGACACGGCGCCGGTTCGCATAACATTGGTTTCGCCGAACCGATCGACGGCACGCCCCAAAACGATTGCGCGCATAAGGAGAGAGATAAAGCCGACCCACGCGAAGAACGGTCCGATGGTGGTTCCGGTTATGCCGAATGCGGACTCGAGATACAGGGCCATCACAGAGGTCATCGACATGAACCCGAGCATCCCCACCGCATAGATCCAAACCAGGCGTGACACGTCTCTCTTTGGCTCGGTGATCACGAGCCAGATGGCTTGGCGAATCGGCTGCCTTCTCGGCCGCTCGCGCGCCTCGGGCAGAGACTCGGGCAGCAGGCGCCACGCGAACATGATGTTCGCGAGGCACAAGCCCGCCGCGATGAGACCCGGATACTCGGTCCCAAATGCGACTGCGAATGACCCGATCACGGGCCCGATCATCACACCGGCGCTCGTCCCAGCGGTGAGCCATCCGATCGCCTTCGCGCGGTCCTTCGGCGCGCTCGAATCGGCCACGTAGGCTTGGAGCACCCCTGTGGTTCCTGCACCGATTCCCTGCACCAACCGAGTAGCCAACAGCCCCAAGATGCTGTCGGCAAACGCGAACATCGTGAAGGCCACGGCGGACACACACAAACCCAGCAGGATGGCAGGACGCCGCCCGAAACGATCCGAGAACCGTCCCCAGAGTGGGGCGGAAATCAGCTGCATCACCGCGAACACGGCGATCACCACGCCGATCACCCAGTAGGGAGCGTCGAACCTGCGCGCGTACAATGGAAGCAGCGGCATCACGATGGCGAACCCCATCATGTCCACGAATGCCGTTGCCATCAGCACCGAGATCCTTTTCATCGGCGTCGCTCGAACACCGGGGTCTCGGCGAACACCATCAGCAGCACGATTCCGGATGGCGAGGGGAACTCGGCGCCGCGGTTACGCAACTCCGCATGTGTTCTCGCCTACATCGGGCACGCATCATGCCTGTGTGGAGCGGCCCACGCCGACGACAGCCGATGTCCTCAAGCGCCGACACTGCCGGTCGAAGTGACTCGATGCGTGTGGATGAAGGAGTTCAACCGGCCGTACAATCGACAGTTCCATCAGCTCTCGCTACGGAACCTTTGCGGGCCGCAACCCAAGTATGTTCAGGAAAAGCCGCAATGCGCCGGGGTTGCCGGCAGGCAGGGCCCGGAAGAAACTCAGCCCGGTGTATACATACGTTCCTGCCCCGCTGCGAGCCACCAACAGCCCTCCCCGCAGCGGAGGGCGTCCCGCGTCGTTGGTCTCCAACAGCGGTTGATACGCCTCGTCCCAGGTCTGCGCAAAATACAACCCGCGCTCTTGGGGCCATCCCTCCCAATCAGCTGGTCCGATTCGATTCGGCGTGTTGAAGACGGGCGCTTCCGGTCGGAGGATCGTCACAGGAGCCGTTTCGTCGGTCACACGATCGTGGGGGCGACCGATAACCAGCGGGTACGGCGCGTACCCTCCGCGTACAAACTGGTACTGCTGATACTGCACTACCAAGAGACCGCCATCGCGCGTGTACTGCAGCAAACGATCGTTATGCGTCGTCAGTGCCGAATCTTTCTCGTATGCGCGGCTCCCGACCACGATGACGTCGTAGACGCTCAGGTCGCCTCGCGCGAGATCTTCGCCATCCAGCACCTCCACGGGCACTCCTACCTGCATGAGTGCTTCGGGCACTCGGTCGGCTGCGCCACGCACATACCCGACGCGTGACACTGGCGGCAAGCCGATGGTCGCCACGCGCACGTCACTGCGTGCGGGCCGAACCCACGCCGTCGGTCGGATGTGTGAATAGCTCACGACGGACACGCCGCGATCGAACGTCAGACGATCGTCTCCAGTCGCGATCGCGCGGATAGTGACGTGCGCATCGCGCACTTCGGCCGGGCGCTGCAGCGAAAACACGAAGCGCCCCGATTCCCCGGTGCGTTCGAAAGCGAAACCTTGAGCAGGGGGCGTCGGCCAGCCATCGACACCGATCGCGATTTCCCCGCCGTACGGCTCGGATCCGTTGTACGTCAGCGTGACGGTGAAGTCGCGCTCGCGTCCTCCGTCAACTGGCCACACCAGCGCTCCCAGCTCGAGTGCCACGTCGACACGGGGTACGACTCGAACCTCGCGGCGCACCTCGCCGGTAGCTTGGTTTCGCGTCCGAAAGGTCGCCTCGCGCGACAATACCACCTGCCCTCCAAGCACCGACACGACCATTCGACCTGCGAGCAGCGGCGGCTGGAAGGGCGTTCCGCGGAGCTTCGGCGGGGTAGCGCTCCAATCGTACATAGATCCGTTGAGTGGCCGCTCGAAAAAGTAGGGCTGCGTCGGCTCGGCATCCGCGGCGACGGTAACTTCGAACTCGAGACTCAACATCCCACCTGGCTGGAGCGTGCGATCCATCGAAGCCGGCGCCCGCACCGTCCAGCCGTCGGGCGCAGTAACCGCGGCACTGTCCAGTACGATCTCGAACGGTCCAGCGTTGAAGAGTGCGACCGTGACAGCAACCGTTTGGCCGCGAATCAGCTCGTCGTCTCCCACAATGACGTCCGTGACGATCCCCGCGGAGATGGCAACGGCCCGCGCGAGGAGCAACCGCGCTTCACCAGAGGATGACGGCAATCGACCCACCAGCGACTCCGTCAAACGCGAAAGACCCGAGGGATCGATGCCCGCCCGTGCCTCGGCGGCGAACCGAGACAGCGCCGACGCTTCGTTGGAAATGCCCGCGAAGATCTCGCCCGAAGCGTCGCCATTGGAACCGGCGCCCGTTCGGTCGCTGATGAGCATGACTCTGGTTTCTTGCGGCCCAATCGGCTGGAGCGCGCCCATATCCTGGCTGCGATGTCGACTGCGGCTGGCCATGGCAATCTGGTGGTACGACTGTCCCAGGCGCGGATCCAGCGATCCCGTCGGAAGCGACAGCGTCGTCGCCGCCGCGTCTCTCCTGGTGGAGCGGTAGAGTTTGAGCGGGGTCCACGGCGCCAAGCCTTCCTCCGAACTCAGCTCTGGAAAGCGTGACGGGTCTCCCGCCGCGTCGAACGCCGCGCGGGCGGCCACACCGGCCGCCTGATGCTGGCCGTGCCCGTCCCGAGACGTGCCGGAGAAGACGGACACCATGACGTGAGGTCGGAAACGCCGCACGACGCGGACGACATCCTTCAGGATCGAATCCGGCAACCACAAGCTGTCCGTTTCCTCGGTGGACCTGGTGTAACCGAAATCGTAGGCGCGCGTGAAGAACTGCGTCGCTCCGTCGGTCTCCCGCGCGGCAAGCAGCTCGCGCGACCGCAACAGGCCAAGAGCGCGACCCAGCTCCGCACCGATCAGGTTCTGCCCGCCTTCACCCCGCGAGAGTGACAGGTACGCGGCGCGTGCACCGTACCCACGAGCCATGAGCGAGAGCAGCGCCGTATCTTCGTCGTCGGGATGGGCTCCGATCATCAACAAGCGGCGCGTCTCGCCTAGCCGCTGGAGGAGCCGGTCGAGCTCCACCATACCGCCGTTGGACGGCGGCTCCAGCTGCCCCGCCAGCGATGCGGGGCTCGCCAAGACAAAACCAAGGACCAGAACGGCGCAGCTATGCCGCATGCCGCGCGATAACAATGCTCTTGAGCCTTTCGGCGCTCGCATCCTGCGGATCGCCGAAAGGATTCGGATGGCCGTTGGGGTCCATAACCACCGTGGGGCACACGAGTTCGAGCCTCCTGGCACGCAGGCGCTCCTGGACCGGCTGGGTACACACGGCGACCGCCACCACGATCTGGGCCGGCTTCATGGCTTCGGCACATTCGGCCGCGGCCAGGACCTTCCAGGGTGAGGTCACCTGGGCATCGACCACGACGACACACGCTCCGGTCACGTCGTGCAGTACGCGCTGGCCGCGAAACAGCAGGCGCTCCTGTTTGATTACCCGCCGCGAGCGATCGAGTGCCTCATCGACCGCTTCCACCTGATCGAACGTAGGCTTGAATACCGGATCGAAGACGGCCTTGGCATCCTCGGCAATCGCTCCGACCACACCGACCCCCTCGACTCGCAGCGTGGAGGTCACGACCACGTCGAATAGGCACTTCATCGCCTCCGCCGCGGTCGCAGCGATCTCGACCCCGCTCGGCGTGATTCCCCACACGATCACCGGCTTGCGCACCCGCTGATTGAGTTGCCGACCCAGCGTCGATCCAGCACCGGAACGCGTCGGGTAAAGCGCATTCTGTCCAGCAGTTGCTGTCATCGCTTCGGATGTCCGGTAAAGTTTCGATGAGACCGCTGAGAAGGTTGGGCTTCGCTCGACACGTCGGGCACCAGCTACCCCCCTTTGGAACCTACCAATTGTGGCCACATGGACTCCACTACGCAACCGTAACACGTGGATACGCCAGCATTTATCGTCACCCCGCAAGTGGCGTACGCGGACCGGTGGTTATTAGATTGCGGCATGACAACTGTCGCCACCGAGCCCAGTTCTGGGCATAAGAAATCCCAAGAGACACACGTTTCCGCAATCGAAGCTCGAGAGGTCGCCGAAGACGCCCGGGAAAAAGAGTGGACCGCTCCGAGCTTCGTTCGCGGACTCTTTGAGGGCCGATTTCATCTCGAGCTGATCCATCCCTTCCCCACCGTCGATCCCGACGATCTGGAGCGTGCGAGGCCGTTCCTCGAAAAGCTCGAGGCGTTCATGCGCGAGAACGTCGACGCGGAGGACATCGAGCGCAATTCGAAAATCCCCAAGCACGTTATTCGCGGACTCGCGGACCTCGGCGCGTTCGGCATCAAGATTCCCCGTGAATATGGCGGCCTCGGACTCTCACAGACCAGCTACAACCGAGCCGTTTCCCTGGTGTCGAGCTGGGAGAGCTCGATTGGCGTGCTGCTGTCCGCTCACCAATCGATAGGCGTCCCGCAGCCGCTGAAGACCTTCGGCACGCCGGAACAAAAGAAAAAGTATCTCCCGCGACTGGCCAAAGGGGCCATAAGCGCCTTCGCCTTGACGGAGACGGACGCCGGCAGCGATCCCGCACGCATGACTACGACGGCGGAATTGTCCGAAGATGGGAGCGAATACATTCTCAATGGCGAAAAGCTATGGTGCACCAACGGAACCATCGCCGAGCTCATGGTCGTCATGGCCAAGACCGGCGAGCGGCGGATCACTGCGCTCATCGTGGAAACGGAGTGGCCCGGCGTAGAGGTGGTCCACCGCAGCCACTTCATGGGCCTCAAAGGCATCGAAAACGGCGTGCTCCGGTTCACCAACGTTCGAGTGCCCAAAGAGAACGTGCTGTGGGGCGAGGGTAAGGGACTCAAGTTGGCGCTGATCACGCTCAATACCGGTCGGCTCACATTGCCGGCCACCTCGACGATCGCGGCGAAGAAGTGCCTCGAGATCTGTCGCCGGTTTGGCCAAGAGCGAGTGCAGTGGGGTCGGCCGATCGGTCAGCACGACGCCATCGCTCAAAAGGTGGGGCGCATCGCAGCCGATACCTTTGCCATGGAAGCCATGTCGGACCTGTCGGCCCTATTGTCGGACAAAGGCAACTTCGATATCCGGCTCGAAGCAGCCATGGCCAAGATGTGGAACACGGAGCGCGGCTGGCACATCATCGACGAGACCCTGCAGGTGCGCGGCGGGCGAGGATACGAGACTTCGGCGAGTCTCAAGGCGCGCGGCGAGCGGCCGGAGCCGGTCGAGCGGATGATGCGGGACTTCCGCATCAACCTGATCTTCGAGGGATCGAGCGAGATCATGCGGCTGTTCATCGCGCGCGAGGCGGTGGACAGCCACCTCAAGGTGGCGGGCGCCATCGCCGACCCGAAAGCCTCGACGGGCCAAAAAGTCGCTGCGCTGGTGAAGGCTGGATTCTTCTACGCCGCGTGGTACCCCGCCCGGTGGCTCGGATGGGGCCGCTGGCCTCGCTACGGCGAGTTCGGCAAGCTGGCCAAACATGTGCGCTACGTGAATCGCACCGCCCGCCGCCTCAGCCGCGCCATGTTCCATGCGATCGTACGGTTCGGTCCCGGTTTGGAGAAGCGCCAAGCCGTCTTGGCGCGGTTGGTGGAAATCGGCGCCGAGCTGTTCGCCATGAGCGCGGCATGCTCCCGCGCGCAGATGCTCGTTACCAGCCGCTCCGCCGAAGAACGTGCCAAGGGGTCGGGGGCGGTCCGCTTGGCCGACGTATTCTGCCGTCTGGCCCGGCGCCGCATCCAAGATCGGTTCAGCGCCCTCTTCCGCAACGACGATGTAGCGGTCTACAAGACGGCCCAGAGAGTCATGGCGGATGAGTTGGTCTGGATGGAAGAGGGACTGATCAAGGCAGAGTGACTGCGCACTTGCAGGGTCAGAGCGATGGCAAATAAAAGCTTGACACGTGCGAGGTCATACATCATGATGGTATAAGCTACATCATGATGGTATTCTTATGCTACGTGTACAAGTCCAACTCACGGAGGAACAGCTCCGAGCACTGCGCGTTCAAGCGGCCCGTGAGCACGTCTCGGTTTCGGAGTTGGTCCGGAGGGCGGTCGACGCACGGCGGGAGGCTGCGACCGTACCCGCCGCGGACGAACTGAAGCGCCGAGCGCTCGAAGCGGCCGGACGGTTTGCCTCTGGGACATGTGACGTGTCCCGGCGGCACGACGAGTACCTGTCCGACGCGTATCGCTCTTGACGACATTCGTCGACACCTCGGCGCTCTACGCGGTGCTCGACCGCGACGACGAGCGGCACGAGGCAGCGCGGAAGACGTGGACCCGGATCCTGTCGGAGGACGCGCCGCTCCTAACCAGCAGCTACGTCTTGGTGGAGTCGTTCGCCTTGATTCAGAGTCGCTTGGGGATGGAGGCGCTACGCACCTTCAGCGACGCCGTTCTGCCGGTGATCCGCGTGCACTGGGTGAGTGAAGAAGACCACCGCACCGGCGCGCAGGCTGTGTTGGCGGCCGATCGCCGGGGCTTGAGCCTGGTGGACTGCGTCAGCTTTCACGTCATGCGGCGACTCCGTGTGCGCGAGGTGTTCGCATTCGACCGGCATTTTGGGGAGCAGGGGTTCCGGGTGGTTCCGTCCTAGCTCGCTCGGCTCGAAACCTGAACTAGGTGTTTGACGACAGCTCAAGCCGCCGCTCGGCTATCTGTCGCTCAAGCGACGGGCGTTTGTCGTCGCCTTGGCGACAGTCTGTTTGCCGAGCCGCGGGTTTACCCGTGGTGACACGAGCTACCGGCGACTAGCTGACAACTATTCCGCGGCCCGACTTCGCCCCGACTGCTGGTCGCGTGCTCGACCTCTACTGGATGCAAGAGACGGAAGACTGACGGCGCGATCTTGAGCGCTCGACCTCCGTCATCATCCACACCTCCCGACCCAACCGGCAGATTATCTTACGCGACCATGCGTCGCCGCACTCTTCTGACATCCGCCGGTGCCCTCGCCTTCGCAGGCGCATGCGGACGTTTCCCCCCGTTTCGCGGGCCACACCGCGGCATCACGCTCGACCCATGGCGAGCGAGGCCTACACTGGCCGATTTTCAGACACTGCGGGCGCTCGGCGCGAGTCACGTGGCCCTGTTCCCCTTCGGGTACATGCCCCACTACACCGAGCCGGTGGTGCGCCGCTTCGAGGAGGGGCACCTCCTGATGGATTGGGCGCTCACGGACGAGGCATTTCTCGAGATGGGCCGCCTGGCGCGCAAGGCGAGGCTCAGAATGGTGCTGATTCCGACACTGGCAGATTTCTTGGACGGTCATTGGCGGGGAGAGGTCCGGATGGAGGACGACGCATCCTGGGACGCCTGGTTCGACTCATACCGCGATTTCGTGCTGCATTACGCCGAGTTGGCGGAACGTATGCAGGCCGTCGGCTTCTCGGTCGGCACGGAACTGCGGCGCACGGTACTGATGCGCGAGCAATGGCTCCACACTATCGCGCGAGTCCGCGAACGGTTTGGCGGGTGGCTCACCTACGCTGCCAACTGGGATGACTACGCACAGGTATCTTGGTGGCGGGCCGTCGACTTCATCGGGGTCCAGGCCTACTTCGAGTTGGGAGATCCCGGCGGGGATCCCGTACGGGCGCGTGACCGATTGGTGGATGCCTGGACACCCGCCAAGGAGGGGCTCGAAACGGTGAGTCGGCAGTTCGACCGCAAGATCTTCTTCACGGAAGTGGGCTACAAATCCCACGAGGGCTCGACGATCCAACCGTGGGACTGGGAACTGCGAGGGGAGGTCGATACCTCGTTGCAGGCCCATGCGTACGAGGCGGCGTTCCGAGTGTTCTGGACCGAACCGTGGTTTGCAGGCTTTTATTGGTGGAAGTGGCACCCCGCGCTGGGACTGAGCCAGGATCGCTCCCGCGAGTTCACGCCGCAGGGAAAGGAAGCCGAACTGGTGCTGCGCCGCTGGTACGGAGGGGGAGGGGGAGGGGGAGGGGGAATCACGTGAGGATGGCCGCTCGGTCGGCCGTTTCTCCAGGCGATAACAAGTGAGGGAATGCTCGATGGCAACGGTGGCATTGGCATGTCAATTCTGCACCACGCTCAACGAGGTGGACATCTCCCACTACGCCGACAGGCCGAAATGCCAAGAGTGCGAGCGCCCTTTTCTGCTCGACCGGCCCGTCAAGGTGCATGAGGAACACTTCGACAAGACGGTCCTCGAATCGGACGTCCCGGTGATCGTGGACTTTTACGCGGACTGGTGCGGGCCGTGCGTCATGATGGCTCCGCTGCTGGACGAAGTGGCGAAAGATGGAGCGGGAAAGATCCTCGTCGTCAAGGTAAACACCGACGCCTCGCCGGCCGTAAGCAAACGGTACGGCGTGAAGTCGATTCCGTTCTTCGCACGGTTCGAAAACGGTGAGGTCGTGAAGACGGCGGTGGGCGCCGTGAGCCGCGAGGACATGTACGAACTGGCCCAGGTACCGGCCGACGAGGAGTCACCGGTAGCGGGAGACAGTCCCAACACCTAGCCGGCCCCCGCCCCCGTCGCCCCCGCTCGTACTTCCTCAGGGTTACGCTGGAATGCCGTTCTTGAGAATATCCTCGAACGATTCGATGAACGTATCGATCTCGTCCAGCGTGTTGTAGACGTTAGGCGTCACGCGGATTCCGGTTGCGTCGGGGTGCCCGATTCCGACGACGATGATCCGCTTCGTCTTCCACATGTGCTCCACGATCTTCGCCGGAGCGATCCCTTCGATTCCGAAGTTCGAGAGCCCGCATGATTGCTCCGGATCGAAGCTGGTGTGGATCTGAACGCCGGACATGCCTTCAAAGTGGCGCATGTACCGATCGCGCAGGTAACGAAGTCGAGCCGCTTTGCGCTCCACCCCAATACCCTGGTGGAAGGTGAGTGCCTCCGCAATGGCGTTGTGGTTGCCCGCGGGATGCGTGCCGATCTCTTCGAACTTGCGAATGTTTTCATCCATGTGTGGCGCGGCGGCCATCAGCGGCCAAGTGCTCTTGATCTTGTCGCGCCGCACGTAGAGGAAACCCGTCCCGTGAGGGGCAAGCAACCACTTGTGGAGCGACGTGCCGTAGCGGTCGCAGTCCAGATCGGCAGCTTTGAACGGAAAGTGGGCGTAGGCGTGGGCCCCGTCCACAATAGTCTCGATGCCTCGGGCCCGCGCCATCTGGCATATCTGCTTTACCGGAAAGATTTGGCCGCTCAAGTTGGTAATGTGGCAGCAGAGGATCACCTTGGTTCGCGGCGTAATCGCCTGCTCGAAGATGTCGACCAAGTATTGCATGCTCGGCGGCGGCGTCGGGAACGACACCTTCTTCAACACGAGGCCTTCACGGCGCACCCGTTGTTCCCAGGTCGTGAGCATACGACCGTAGTCCTGATCGGTGGTCAGGATCTCATCCCCGGGATTCAAGTCGATGCCCATCTGCGATATCTCGAGCGCCTCGCTCGCGTTCCGCGTAATGGCCATCTCCTCGGCGTCACATCCGAAATCATCCGCCAAACGGCGGCGAACGCCCTCGATTTGTGGTTCGAGGATCTTCCACATCGTGTAGACGGGCGCTGTGTTCGAGTAATCCACGTAACGCCGCAACGCGTCTTGGACGACCTTGGGTGCCGGGCTCACTCCGCCGTTGTTGAGATTGATTAGGCTGCGGTCGACGGTGAAGGCCTGCTGGATCTGCATCCAGTAGTCCTCGTCTTGCGCGACTTCTTGGGGCGAACGGCGCGTCACGGCGGAGGTGGCGGAAAAGATCCGTTCCAGACCGTCCTTGCGAAACGTCGGCGCGGTGACGGCGGCGGCTCCCGCAACCGAATGGAAGAAATCTCTGCGAGTGATCATGCCAGAAGCTCCTGAAGGAGACGGGGGACGGGGGGCGGGGGGCACTGTGACGGCCATTCGCCACGGATAGATGCTATTTCGCGTCGGGCCTCGTGGATGTCAATAGCGGCCCTGCATCGGTATTCCTGGGGCTCGCGCGCTTGGTGAAAACACCGGCCGCAATGAGGGGACCGATCACCGCGATCATCGCGAACGCGAACCACTGCAAGGCGTAGGAAAGGTGAGGACCGGCGGTCAATTGCGGCAACGGCGCCAGCCGCAAGCCAGCGGGCGCGCCGGGCGGTAGGATGGTCCGTCGCAGGACCAAAGGCGCCAACGGGTAGGGAAATAGCGGCTGCAGCACCGCCGGGTCGGCGCGCCGCACGTACAAGGGCCAACTGGTGTCCGACGGCACCGACCCGCCATCGAGGCGCAGCAGCATTCCTTCGACATGCGATGTGTCCGGCTCCCGCAACGCCACCAAATCGACGGAGCGCGCGCTCGCCGATGGCGCCCAACCTCGTTCGACCAACACGGCAAAACCCTCCGGTGTCACGAGCGGCGTGGCGACATACACAGCAGGCACGCCGTTCACCGCTCGTCCC
>JADFPO010000188.1 GCA_022562295.1 Gemmatimonadota bacterium | reverse complement strand
GCTACCCCCACCCAACAAAGAAGGACTGAAGCCCGACCCCATCCAGGCCGGGGGGGCGGGGGGGGGGGGGCGGCGGAGGCGATCCCACCGCTCGTTAGTTTATTCCGACCCTCCCCTTCACGGCCGCGATCAACTTGGCCGAATCGTATCCTACACCGTCCTTGAACACCGTGGTTACCAGTTTGATGACAGACGCGTCGGCCGTGAGGTCGCCGGAGACGACAACGAGGTCGGCGATCTTACCAACCTCAATCGAACCCAGATCGCCATATACGTCCAGCACTTTCGCGCCGTTGGCGCTCACGATCTGCACAACCTGCTCCGGTGTGAAGCCCGCCTCGATCAATAGCTCGTAGTTGCGCTGATCGCCGAATCCCGGCAACGCGCCGCCGTTGCCGGTGGGGTCAACGCCCGCCGCGAGCATGCCGCCGGCTTCCACGAACGCCCGCTCGTACGCCATGGCGTTGTGGAGGATTTCTAAAGTGAATGGACTTTGGCCTTCGAGGTCGATTGCGTCCCGCGCTCGCAAGTAATCCGCCCGGACTTCCGGCGCCATCGCCTCCAGCGCCCTCGGATCTTTGGTGGGTCGGTTCGGCACGAAGAGTTCGTACACCGAGAGCGTGGACGTCATCGGAACACCGTTCTCGATCATCGTCTCGAACGTGGCCTGCACGGCCGGCGACGACACGTCGATCCCACCGGCGATCACCAGATTGTTGCGCGGGCACTCGTTGGGCTGCTTGTCGGGATGGTAATCCGTGTTCGTGAGGAGACCGTGCTCGAGGTTGTCGATGCCCAGCTCCACCGCTTCGGTGAAGCTAACCGAGCAGAGATGCCCCGTGACCTTCATGCCGTGCTTGTGCGCTTCATCGATCGCCGCCGCCAACTCGGCTCGCCCCACGTTGGTGTACGCCTTGAGCCACGTCGCACCCTCCTCAGCCCAATACGCCACGAACCGCCGTGCCTGTTCCGGTGAATTGAGGATCGTCATGGTCGTGATTCCCTGACCACCCGTGATGTACGGAGCGGTGATATGGATCCGCGGACCCGGCGACCCACCCCTGTCGATCACATTCTTCAGGTTTATCTCGGCGTACGGCGCCCTGCTCCCGGTGGTCCGGACGGTTGTGACACCGGCTGCCAGATACAGCCGTGGCGCGCTGAACGTTAGCTGCGCTCCACGCCCACCGGCGGCCGTGTAGTAGAGATGGTTGTGCAGACCCACCATCCCTGGAAACACCGTGTGCCCACTCAGATCCAACACTTCGGCGCCCGCCGGCACAACAACGTCCCCGGTGGTACCGACCGCGGCTATCCGTCCATTCTCGATCAGCACCGTCTGGTTCGCCCTAGCGGGCGCTCCTGTGCCGTCGATCACAAGGACGTTGGTGAGTGCGACAACCGCAGCGTCGACGCTCACGTATTCACGTGTCCGCTCCGATAGGGAATCGGGTCGCTGGGCCGAACTCGACACCGGCGCTACGAGCACCGCGGCGGTGATGACAAACAATGTCTTGCGCATGAAAACTCTCCTAGAGATGCGTATCGCTCAGTTTACCGTGAAGGCCATCTTCATCCCCGACTCCAGATGCTCCGCGATGTGGCAGTGCACCATCCATCGGCCGGGGTTCGTGATCTCGAGCAGTATATCTGACGTGGAGCCGACGGGTAACAGCATGGTGTCCTTCCACACCAAATTTGTGTTCCGCACGCCGTTCTGCTCCAGGACCAAAAAGCGCTGTCCATGAATATGGATGGGATGCTGCATGGCGTGGAAGGCCTCTCGCTGGTTCGACAGGCGTACCTTGACCACGTCTCCCACCTCGAACTGCCATTCGATGTCCATGTTCTCGTTTCCGGTGGCCGGGTCGCGGAGAATCCATTTGGCCTCTTCCGGCGTGGCGATCCAATTCATCATCGGCATCGTGCCGCTCCACTCTACCGGATTGAAGTAGGTGGAGTCGAATCGCATCAGACGTTCGACCACGAACGGAAACCCATTCGCTTCCATCGTCAGAAGCAGCTCGTGATCTACGGGCCGGTCGAAGAAGGGGCGGTACTTGTCGATCTCCGAGACGACGTACTCGTCCTCTCGCAGCGTCTCGAAAGCGGCCGCGTGGTCCGGGCTCGCGGCATCAGATGAAACCCTAACCACCCCGAGCGTGTCCACCTCGGCAAAGAAGACACCGTTGAGGTGGTCGATGCCTTGCACGCGGTTCTCCATCACGAAGTCTTCACTGCCGTCGAATCGCACGTGGACGATGTATCGTTCCGCCGGGGCAATGACCACGCTCTCCGTCCACTCCTCCCGCTCGAAATTTCCGACGTCGGACCCCACCACCTTGATGGCTGCGCCGCCGAACGAGAGGTTGAACGTTCTCGTGTTCGACACGTTGGTGAGAAAGAACCGCACGACCTCACCGCGATCGACGGTCAGTTCGTAATCCGGCTCCCCATTGAGGAGAAAGATGTTGCCGAAGCGTCCCATCAACGTGTGGGTCGAACGCTCCTGGCCGTACGGTACGATTCGATCCCCGTTCATCAGCAAGTCGTCGAGAACCAGCACTTCCTCGCTGTTTGCAGGGCTGAAGTAATCCGATCGCGGCGATCGCACCATCATGTTGCCGTACAGGCCGAGGTCCTGCTGAATGTCCTCCCGATGATGGGGGTGGTACCAATAGATCCCGGCATCCCGGAAGTGAACGCGGTACTGAAACGTTTCGCCTGGGAAGACCGGATCCTGCGTGATGCCAGGTACGCCATCGAACGCATTCTGCAGGCGCACGCCGTGCCAGTGGACAGTCGTAGGCCAATCGATGTTGTTCGTGAAGTTCACGATGATGGTGGCGTCCTGGGGAGCCCAGATGAGCGGGCCCGGATACTGGCCGTTGAAGCCATACATCGTAAACTGCTTCCCTCGGATGGTGCGCCGCACAAACCCCGCCTCCAGATCCAGCGTGTCGCCGTCCGACATCATCACGAGTTCCCGAGGTCTCGCATCAGGCACGGGCCCGCCGATCGGCGCGCGCATGCCGGGCAAGTACGGCGACACCTGCGGCGGATCGAGATCCATCAAGGCCTGGAGCATCGGCAATCCCTCGGGCATCGGCGGGCGCACCCAGCTGCCGGGACCAGTCCCCATCTCTGTCATCTCGCGCCGAGTGGCCTGCGCTCCCCCGGCATCTGCCAGTCGGCCGGCGCCCAAGAGAAACTCGAACACGTCCGCCGGCTGCTTTCTCGTGCTGGGTGAGAATCCGCGCAGCACCAAGCGCCCGGTGCGTTCCGTCACGTCACCCGACGCTTCCGCCGACACGAGCAGCAGAAACTTGTTGAGACTGATAGGCGATAACTGCGTGG
This sequence comes from Gemmatimonadota bacterium, assembly GCA_022562295.1. Taxonomy (GTDB): domain Bacteria; phylum Gemmatimonadota; class Gemmatimonadetes; order Gemmatimonadales; family GWC2-71-9; genus B3T1B10. The sequence continues at coordinate 1,939 of JADFPO010000188.1, read as the reverse complement.
TGCCGTTCCCGACTTCACCCAGCTTCGTCATGGGATAGAGCAGCGGGGTCGTGACCCAAGCCACGAAGGTCGAGTAGTCCCCAAGCGATTGCGGGTCGGGCAGTCCGCTCACGGTCAGCGTCACGTCGTATTCGTGTTGTCCGTCGGCAGTCACCCGCACCCCGAAGGCCGTGGGAACCCGCCCCAGTTCCGCGGTGGCTTCGACCCCGGCCAAGCCGGGCGTCGCCACCAAGTCCATGCAGTAGAGATCGCGGCTCGCCTGGAGGGCCCGGGAGGATGGCTCTGCGCAAGGTGTCTCGGAACGGAGCGTGGGAGCCGATACAGGAACGTGTCGTTCACCGGAAAGCCAAGCCGCACTACCGACGACGAGGAGCGCGCCCAACGCGCCGAGCGTTCGCGAAGAATTCAACACGGGGTTCCACGCATTAGGTGGGAACAATGGCAAGGGGCCTTGCGGGTGGCAAGGCATGGCCTACGCCGTGGGCTACAAGCTATCGGCCCTCACTCGGCGCGCCTTGGGTTTCCGCAACGAGCACCACGAACCCGACGGCAGATGCCGCACACGGTGCTCAGCGGCACTTCGTGCACGCAAGCCGTCTGTACGAGGAGTCGTTCAATCTCCCGGCCAACGATTATTGATACTACAGAAGTGTGTCGCGTGCGAAATGCGTCAATCAGCCACCTGCCAGAGCCTCGACCAGGCGGCCGCTGGTCTGGCGGAGACGCTGGCTCATGAGACTGGCAATCTTGGTGAGCAGCTTGATCCCTAACTCGGGGGCTTCGCGTGTCAGACGTTGGAAGTCCTCGGTGGAGAGTCGTACCAGCGTCGTATCGGTCTCGGCCTCTACGGTAGCGGAGCGCGGCTCGGCATCGAATAGCGCCATTTCGCCAAAGGCCTGGCCCGGGCCGAGCTGGGCGATCACGTGAGACCCCCCGAATCCCTGGTCCTTTTGGATTCGGACTCTTCCCTCCGTCACCAGGCACATGAACCGATCCCTATCGCCCTCGCGCACCAGCGTTGTCCCGGCGGGCTCGTAATAGGCCACGCAGTACTTGGCCAACGTCAGGATGTCCTGCCACGAAAACTGGTCGCTCCAGCGGGTGCCCTCAATGAGTTCAGCGATCTCTTTGGCGCTGAGCGGGGCGGGTTCGAAGAATGCCGGGGTCATACTCGCATTATCGGCATCGCCGGGCCCGGTCTTTAACCCTTCGGGCTTTGGGCCTTGGGCCGTGGGCCGTGGGCTTTGGGAAGTCGGGGCGGCCGGATTTGAACCGGCGACCCCTTCCTTTCTATAGGTATCGTAACCGGACCTGGGGTACAATCCCGCGTTTTTCCTGTTCCGAATACGGACCGAAAGCGCAAACCCTCGCCCACCAACAGCAACGAAACAGCAACTCTCTGTTAGGTGTCCCGGCACCCGAGAGGCGGACCGCGTGAGCCGGGCACCGAACACTCAAAACGGAACGGAGGATGGGATGTCAATTCACGCACGATTACGATCGCTGCTGCTCACGATGACGCGAGAGAGAACCATCGGCGGATTGGCTTTCATCGTTGTTAATCTTTGTTTGAAGGAGACGGTAGATGAGTTATCACATGACCGACGTTGAATGCCCGAGTGCCAACGCGGAGTTCGCGGACTGGATCGACCTCTCGCATCGAAGATCTTGGATGATTCTCTGGGACGATGCTGAAAGCGCGGGAGACATTCCGCGGATTTGGCTCGAACAGTTCCCAGAGGGATTCGATATCAAAGACGGCGTCGACGACGCCGACGCGACGGGTCACGTGTGGCTTTATCCCGAAGACATCCCGGCGCTCATCGCCAAGTTACAATTCTGGCTTGACTCATTCCGTGAGTGTGCGCGGGAAGACGCCAAGCGTAGCCCACCCCCGAACTGGGGCGATCTCCTCAAAGGGCAATAGAGTTTCGTGCCG
>JADFPO010000187.1 GCA_022562295.1 Gemmatimonadota bacterium | reverse complement strand
GCCGTCTGGTGTGAAGGACTGACCCCGGTCCGCCCCGGGGTGCCATGTCATGCGTCGCGGCACTCCACCTTCGGTGGAGACCACGAAAACGTCGGTGTTGCCGTCGTACGCCCCGTTGAACGCGATCCACAGTCCGTCGGGGGAGAAGCGGGGATTGGATTCCGTCCCGATATGACTGGTGAGCCGTCGGACACCACCGCCGTCCCGCCCGGCCACCCAGAGATCATCGGCGTAGGCGAACGCGATGTGCTCGGCACTCACCGCCGGCTGGCTGAGCAGCCGCGTGTCGTGAATGTCGGGTCCTTCCTGCACCGCGCTGGCGGATTGAACCGGCACGATCGCGAACGTACAAAGACTGCAAAACAAGATGGCGTTCTTCATGGGGGGCTCCATCATCACTGGGAGAGGGGTACAGGATCCCACAAGCGCGTGTCGTTCGGGAACCTACGGCTGGCGACGGAGGGTGGGTAGGCCTGCCCGCCTGCCCGCCTGCCCATCTGCCCAACCGCCCAACTGCCCACCCTACTCCGCCCGCAACACCTCGGCCGGAGGCAGGCTCCCCGCTCTCGCCGCCGGGATCAGCGCGGCAAGCGCCGCGGCGACCAGCAGTGCCATCGCCGGTGCGATGAACGCCCACGGCGCCAAGGCCGACACACCGAATAGCAGCGACTCCAGGAATCGCGTGGACACGACGGCACCCAAGCTCCCGATCATAATGCCGATCCCCGCCAGGATCACGCCCGAGCGCACGATATCTCCCACCACGGTACCGCGCTGGGCACCCAACGCCATCCTCACCCCGATCTCCTTCTTGTTGAGCGCGACGTGGTGGGCCAGCACCGCATAGATCCCCACCGCGCCGAGCGCGGTGGCGAGCACCGCCAGCACGATCAATAGACCCATCATCACCCAAGAGGTGGAGTACGCCGCTCGAACCACGTCGTCCATGGACATCACGGCACGGATCGGAACCAGCCGATCCACGTCCGCGACGGCGCGCCGGATCATCGGCACCAGGGACGCCGTCGAAACGGATGCACGAATGATCAGCGTCACATCCCGAGATGGACTCTCCGCGAGGGACAAATACAGGGCCGGTCCCGGCGGGCTCGTTATCTCACCGGAGCGAATGTCCGGGATCACACCTACTACGGGCACCCAGGTGTCCCATGCGTGCGGGTCGATCGCGATCAATTGCCCGATCGGCGACACGTCGGGCCACAACATCTCGGCCAACGTCTGGTTCACCACCACGGCGCTCGTATCCTGGGCCCGATCGGACGCCCTCAGAAGGCGCCCTTCGAGCGGCTGGATCCGCAACACCTCGAAGAAACCCGGATCGACCATGTGCTGCGGAGCTTTCACGGCTTCGACCGGATTCCCGGGAGCGGTCTTCAAGTTGATGGGCAGTTGCGGGGCTTGCGCGCGAAGCGGAAGCCACCCGGTCAAGCCGACGGCCTGCACACCTGGAATCGCTTGCACGCGTTCCGCGAGACGGTCGTACAGTTGTCGCGCGCGCGTCACGGTGGCCACCCGGTCCGCGGGCGGAGACAGCTCGACCGTGAGCAACCCGGCGGTATCGAAACCGAGAGGAATGCTGCGCAGGTTGCCGACGGTCGCTACGAGCAGCGTTGCCGAAACCAGCAGTAGCGTCGCCAGCGCCGCCTGCACGGTCACCAGCCACCGCTGCACCGAGGCAGCCGAGGCCGGCTTCACGGTGAGGCCTGCGTGCTGGGACCGCAGATAGTGGGCGACGGGCACGCCGCACAGCACCAACCAGGCGAGAGCCGATACCGCGGCTGCGAACAGCAGTACGGAGGGAGACGTGATCGGACTGCTCACCACCACCACCTCGCCCACGAAGAGGTCGGCGATCCATTGCCCCGCGAAAGCGCTCGCGGTGAGGCCGACCACCAGCGCAAGCACGGTCCACACCACGCCCTCGACCAGGAGCTGCCGCACGACACGAGCCCGGCTCGCCCCGAGGGCCGTCCGGACGGCAAGCTCCCTGCGCCGGTCGATCGCACGGCCGAGCAACAGATTCCCGACGTTGAGCGCGGTGACGAGCATGAGAAGAGCCGTCCCGCCCAGCAGCAGGAGAAGGGGGGTCGAGATCAGACGTCGTTGCGACTGGTCCGCCCTCGCGACGGTGGCCCAACCATCCGCGAAACCGGGCCGATAGAACATCGGAAACAGCTTGACGAGGTTCGCCGTGTGTGCTTTCAGGTCCTCGAACGCGTCGTCCATGCCCGGGCCTGCGCCAAGCACACCCACCACGTCCAGGAACCGCGACTTCCAAAATTCGTCCTGGCGCGGATCGTCCACGAGTGGAACCCACAGTTCGGCACGTCCGCCAGGGGCCATTCCATTCGCTCCCTGAATGCCGACGACCATCGTCGCATAGCCGTTGACGTCCACGGTGCTTCCGATAATCCCCGGGTCCGCGCCGAACGAACGTCGCCACAGCCCCTCCCCCAGGACCACCACCCGCTGAAAACCCAGTATCGCGTCGTCGTCGGCGAGCGCACGGCCGAGCATCGGCTGAACGGCAAGCTCTCGAAACAGCTCCGGGGTGATCATGACGCCGTTGACGCTTTCGCTCTCCGTTTCCTGCGTCCGCACGGCGAAGGCCATCTCACCCCAACCCCCCAGCGCTTGATACACCGCCTGGTTACGTGAATAGAGGTCCAGCTCACCTTGTGAAAAATCACGGCCGGGCCAGACGGCCACCGTCGCGTCCGCGTCACGCCACCAACTCGTGTTGCGGAACGTTCCATCCACCACCGAGAAGACCGCGGCGTTCGCGCCGAGACCCAATCCCAGGACGGCGATCACTCCAAGCGCGAAGAGTGGATTCTTGCGGATCGAACGGAACGACCATCGAAGATCCATCAACAGGTCCGAACGCCCGAACGCACTATCCGCGCGCCTACCCGTGAGCAGCGCGCGAGCCATGAGGGACGCGGTCTGACCAGCGTACCACACTCTCGCCCGCAGCGGGGACGCCAACGCCCTCCGCTCGAACTCCTCGGCCAGGTCGCCAAGTGTCCCCTGCCCCGACAACCCAGCGGGAAGGACCCGTTCGAGGATGCGCTCGAGCCAACGCGGGGGTTTGTAACCGCTCATCGGTCCAAAGCTCCTTCGAGCCCATCCCACAACGCCATCAGCGTTTGCTTGGAACGGGCAAGGAGCGCGCGGCCATCGGACGTCAAACGGACGTAGCGGCGGGGCCGCCCGCCACGCTCCTGGGTGACCTCGCCGGCGAACGACTCCACGAGTCCCTTGGCCTCCATGCGATCCAGTGTGGTATACAATCCACCGCTCGAGGGACTGCGACCCGCGACCGCTTCCAGTTCGTCCTTGATCGCCAAGCCGTAAGCGGCGTCATCCAGGCGCATGATCGCAAGCAGAACCATCTGCTCGAATTCACCCAAGTAGTCTTGGCTCATCGTACGCACGTCCTCAGTTCTTGGTGGACGTAACTGACGGAGATGGCGCAATCGAGCGCAATCGGCGCCCCGACATACACGAAGCCTTCGCCGTTGGGAGTCCATTGCCCGAACGCCGCGTCGTCGAGCACCCGGACGGGCAGGTCCGAGAAGGTCGTGCCGCCCACTTGAAGGGTGCTGACCCGATCCCCTTCGATCGATGCCTCCGTCACCACCCGATTGTTTACGGCGAGCGCACCCATTCCAACGTCCAACATGGCGCCATACTCCCTTCCGTTCAGCTGCACGTCGAACGAGAGAACCATTCCGTGGTAGATCCTCAGTGGGACCGGGTCCGATAATGTCATGCCCTCCCACTCGACCGATCGGCCGAACGCCTTGAGGACGAGCCGGCCACCCGGAGCATCGAACAAGACATCGAACTCATTGAGGATCTCCGAGCCGATTATACCGTCGAATATCGTGCCGGCAACGGTAAGCTCCGCATCAGCCACGGTGCGAATGTCCTCGGTCGAAAACGGCACTCCGCCGAGCGTGAGGCCGGTCTGTTCGCCGATGCGCTTCGCGCCCGTTTCGGAGAACATGGTCATGTACGTGGACACGATGAACTCCAATTGCGTGCCGTCCGGGGCCTCGACCGGGACGATCATCTTCCCGCCGTGCACGCGAAGGGGAATCTCCACGATTTTGGGCCCATGCATTTGTGCAGCGGCCGGCGCGGCCATGACTGCGGCCAGAACCGCCATGCCGAAAATCTTCCTCATGCGAACAACCTTTCCTTATATGTGGAGCAAGAGCAACCGCTCCCTCGACGGCACCCACCACCCCATCCACACATTGTAATACTCACAATGTAGAGTAAAGTTTCATTTCCTCATTGCCCTTTGTTCGATAATTCATCATTCGATATTCACTACTCGTTATTCCCTCCCCAGCTTCTTCGACAATCGTGTCATTACATATGTATTGACATAGGCTCGTCCGTTCACGATCTTGCACCCATGCAAGCCAAGTCTCAGCAGCTTCAGATCCGTGTCACGCCCCAAGAGAAGGCCACCCTCAAACGCCTCGCTCGGGGCGCTGGGCAGGATGTGTCGGGTTACGTGCTTTCGCGTGCGTTGCCTGACGCACGCAAGCGGTTCGGTGAGATCGTGCATGCGCTCTCCGCTGGTGAAGATCACCGCTTCGTGCTCGCGGAACTCAACGACCTGCTGGCGGATCTGACGCGGGCGCAGCTTCCTGACGCGGTGGCGGTCGCCCCGTTGCAGATTGAAGACCTCTCGCCTCTCCTTCAGAACTATGTCGTCGCGATGGTAGACCAAGCGTGCCACATGCGGGACGTGCCGGCGCCGGGTTGGGGCCAGGACGTGCCCCCGCTGGAGGCACCCTACCTCGCGACGCCGCTCCGGAGCTTGCGACTCCACTTGCTGCGCGCCGCGCCGGTCCCGTTCAAACGGCGGAACATTTTCGTCGATTCCGGCGTCGGCGCTCGAGTGTGATTCGGTTGGACACGTTCAAACTCACGAAGGCCGACATTCGCCGACTCTTCGAGTTGCTGGATGCCGAACTCGGGGCCGAGTGCGTCGAAGGCGAGGTCTATCTAGTCGGAGGAGCCGTCATGTGTCTCGCGCTCGACGCTCGCGAGGCGACACGCGACATCGACGCGTTCTTCCGGCCCACGAGGCTCATCCGCGAAGCTGCCGCCCGCGTGGCCTCGAGGGCGGGCGTGCCCGACTCATGGTTGAACGATGCCGTGAAGGGCTACCTGAGTCCGCGTGGGGAGTACGATCCGTACCTCGAGCTCGAGCACCTGCGGGTGTTCGTCGCCCAGCCAGCGTATCTCCTCGCGATGACGTGAGTGGCGATGCGGCCCGGCGAGGAGTTTCAC
>JADFPO010000186.1 GCA_022562295.1 Gemmatimonadota bacterium | reverse complement strand
GCCAGGGTGGTGACGCTACCGGCGGGCTACCACATCGAATACGGTGGTCAGTTCGAGAGCCAGCAAGAGGCGACGCGCAACATCGCGCTGCTCTCACTGGTCTCGATCGCCGTCGTATTCCTGATCCTCTTCGGCGAGTTCCGGTCCGTTCGGAACGCCACGTTGGTGATGGTCAATCTTCCTCTTGCCCTGATCGGCGGCGTGGCGGCCGTGCTCCTCACGGGGGCCACCGTGAGCATCGCCTCACTCGTCGGGTTCATCGCACTCTTCGGGATCGCCACCCGGAACGGGATTCTGTTGCTTGCCCACTACCGCCACCTGCTCGCCGAGGGCGTCCCGGTTCGCGAGGCGGTCGTGCGCGGTTCGATGGAACGGCTGTCACCAATCCTGATGACCGCCCTCGTCGCCGGGCTGGCTCTGGTTCCGCTCGCACTCGGGGGTGGGGAGCCCGGCAACGAGCTGCAAACCCCGATGGCCATCGTCATTATTGGAGGGCTCGTTTCGTCTACTGCGCTCAACATGGTGGTGCTGCCCGCGCTGTTCTGGCTGTTCGGTGACAAGAGTAGTGGGACCGTGGACACGGTATTCGAGACCTAGTGCGATTCACGACTCGCGCTGAGTGTCTTGCCCGGCCCAAGCACCCGCCGCGTCACTACCGCGGCAAGAGGGAAGTAGATCGCTTCAGCTAGGATTCCACCCATCGCGTCCATCCAGCTATAGCCGGGAGCAATGGCCTGTCCAATCTCGATGATACTAAACGAGGCCCACCAAATCACCGCGTACAGGATCCAACGCGCCGACCAGATTTCCCGCGCCACGTAGTACAACGCCACGAACGCTCCCGCCACCCCGAGTTTCACGACAAGCACGCTGACGAAGAACTGGCCTGGTGAACCTTCGGCTGGTGGCTCCAATCCAACGAACAGCGAGAGGCCGCCGTAGGCCACAAACGTAGCAAGGTTCATGACGAGGAATACAGCGGCGATGCTCAGTGCAATACGCATGACTGTTGGCTTAGATTGAGTGGATTGTTTTCCGCCTAACGTCTCGCGATTCTGCTGCGTGGCGAATCTGCACACCGCGTGCACCTACCCTTCAACCCACGTCTGCAGCAATCGCTTGATAGACAACCCCCGCCCGAAGGTTGCTCAACCCACCGTGCTCCGGAGGATAGCAGCGCCCCTCCAGCAAATTCGCAAAGGATAGGAACAGTTCCGTCGGGAGCGCCTCCCACTTGAACCATCCCACCTCCGACATTTCGTACATCGCGCCGACTTTCGGCTCACCGCGAACGTAGTCGCCCTCCATCCAGAGCGTGATGTAATGCCGGTCGTCTGACTCAAATACGTCATTCGTAACCGCGCGGAATCGGATATTCCCGACTTCGACCCCTGTCTCCTCTGAGCCCTCGCGGCGAGCGCACGCGTCGGGTGTTTCGCCGGGGTCCAGATGCCCTCCCGGCGTGGACCAAGTGCCCGCCCCGTGAACTCCATTGCGGCGGATCAGAAGAATCTCGTCGGCCCGCCTAATGATTATCCCCACGCCGACCCGCGGATTCGAAACCATAGTTGTTTCCGTCGTCAGGTTGGGGCTATCCAACTAATAAATGGAAATAAATGGATTGATCAGTCTAGTTCCCATCTCAAGCGCCCCCTCGCTCCCTAGTCACCTGCGGCCGCGCCCAGGCAGCCAAGCTCAAGCCCCTGCACTGCAAGCTGGTCCGCAGATCCCGGTGCCCGAGCAGCAGCAGCACCGTGCGAATGTCGGAAGCGCGAGCGTGTGGTACCTGAGGCTGCCCGGCGGCGCGTCGCTCGAGGGGGAGGGCGCGAGACTGAATCAATCCTGCTTCTGGTAGCTTGCGTCCAGTTCGATGCGCATGATGCCGGACCCCATAGCCGCCGGGAGCCGAGTAGAACTCGTTACCACGTGATGCGGCGCCGACTGCATCACGTGCAGGGTCCTGGTGCCCGCTGGGTCCCCGTCCAGCGGGGTCACCTCCACCACGAAAGTCCGGTGCGTCTCGCTCCCCGTCTCGACCGTGGCCGTGCCGGTCACAGCCACTTTCATCGGTCGCGTCCGCTGCATCTGTGCGTCGAAGACACGGATGGTTGTTTCGTATCCCTCCGCGAGCGGAAGTCCGGCCAGCACGATATCGGTTCCCGCACCGCCCGCGAAGACGGGAGCCGCAAGCTCGACCTGGACCGGAATCGTCTGGCCCATGCCCCCTATTTCACCAACGATCTCGGTGTCGCTGTAGCGCAGTTGGATCAACCCCATCCCACTCGCTGCACGGCGCAAGGGCCGGAGCGACGCGCGATCCACCTCGAGAGAGTCGGTGCCACTTCCCATCGGCGATTCCGTGACGTCGATGATGCGCCATATCTCCCGGCCCTCGAGAGCCCCAGCCTCGATCGTCCGGGTCATCGCGAGGCCAATCTCCTGGCCTCCGACTTCGAGCGTGATGTTGTACTCGAATACTTGGGGCTCGATGACGCCACCATCGGACGTCGGAAGCGGTGCCACCGCGGCGGCAGCGGCGACTCCTGTCTCCGGCAGCTCGATCGTGTTCACGTCTACCATCAACTTGGCCAACGTGTTCTCGATGTCCTCCGGCATGTCCTCCTGAAACCGCCCACCCAGATGCGGCGCCAGGAAGCGCTCCATGGCCGCGGCGACGGCTATTCGGTTTTCCCGCCCGGCAAACCCGTGGCCTTCGTCCTCGGCCAGCATGTACTCGACATGCCGCCCGAGATCGCGAAGGGCGACGACGATCTGTTCCGACTCGAGTCGGTTCACGCGGGGATCGTTGGCACCCTGGATCACCAATAGAGGAGCACGGATTTGGTCGGCAGAGAACAACGGTGATTGCGCTTTGAGCCGCTCGGCGTCCGCCGGATCATTCTGGTCGCCCAAGCGGAGATCGAACATCTTCTTGACCGGCGCCCAGTATGGGGGGATGGAGTTGAGCAGCGTGATGAGATTCGACGGGCCGACGTACGAGATCCCTGCTGCGTAGACCTCGGGGGTGAACGCCAGCCCGGCGAGCGTTGCATACCCCCCGTAGGAGCCACCAAAGATGCCGACCTTCGTGGGATCAGCGATGCCCTCATCGATGAGATACTGTACGCCATCGGTGATATCGTGCTGCATCGCGCCAGTACCCCATTCCTTGTTTCCCGCATTGAGAAAACGCTTCCCGTATCCGGTCGAACCGCGGAAGTTCGGCTGTAACACGGCGTAGCCACGATTCGCGAGGTACTGCGCGTAACTATCGTAGCCCCACGCATCGCGCGCCCACGGGCCACCGTGCGGGAGGATGACCACCGGCAGGTTGCGGGGCTCCACGCCTTTCGGCAGAGTCAGATACGCAGGTATCTCGAGCCCATCCCGCGCCGTGTAGCGAATCGGCCGCATTGGCGCGAGGTGTTCACTCGGCAGTTCGGGTCGGGAGCGATACAACAGTTCCACGTCCCCCGTCTCTCGATCATAGAGGTAGGTCGATCCAGGATCCACATCACGGGCGACGCGCACCAACCACCGACGTTCGTCGGCCGTCGAGGACCCGAAGGAAATCTCTCCTTCCGGTAGTTTCGAGCGGAGCACCTCGAGATCTCGCCGCCTCATCGGTCTTCGGGTAGATACGCACACGATCGCCGACATAGAACGTCGCCTGTAGCTCACCTGTCACATCGGAAAACGCGGCGCCGGCGAAATCCACTTCGTTTTCCGGATCGGACTCCACGAACGTTTCTTCTCCGGTCTCTAGATCGAACAGAATGAGCCGGCTCAGGTTCACGTCCGCGCCCTTGTCCGTCCTCATGTACACTTGGCGGCCGTTCTGGTGAAAGCGGATCGGCCCGCACGTTTCCTCGTTGCTACAGCTGTACACCTCCGTCAGCGTCTCGCCGTCTACGCGCAAGATCTGTGTTTCACCGTCCGGACCCAATCTGGCGGCCATGCGAACGGTGCCGTCATTGTCCGTCATCCACCCCGCGACATTCTCGTCGTTGCGGATGATCAATTCACGTTCGCCGGTATTGATGTCGATGCGATACACGTCGAACAGTTGAGGGTCGCGATCGTTTAACCCCACGATAATCTGGTCCGGCGTCGCTCTGGGCACCGCATAGATGGCGGCACGGATATTCTCGTATGGCGTGAGATCGCGCGCAGGGGGGACGCCCGTGGCCGCCTCCGCCGGGGCCGCGGGGTCCACGGCATACACGCGGAAGTTCTCGTTGCCTGCACGGTCCTGTACGAAGAGCACGTAGCGGGAGTCGTGCGTCCAGAAGTAGCCGGTGACCGGCCGCGACGAGTCCGCGGTGAGTGGTCTGGCGTCGTCAAACGCAGCATCGACCCTCTTCACCCAGATGTTCCTGACTCCCCGGTACGGTTTGACGAACGTGATGAACTGGCCGTCGGGGGAGATCTGACCACCAGAAATCTCTGGATCGCCGAAAAACAGCTCGCGGTCCAGGAGCGGCGCCTGCTGGGCCAGCGCTGGCGCGGCCGCGGCGAGGAGAATGAGAGTGATGACCACACGGGCGTTGCGAATCATGACGACACCTCGATCAGGAGTGGATGTGAAAGATAACTGCAAGGCGCAGGGGATCGCCTGGCGTCATATCAAGCAAGGCGACGCTGCCTAATATGGGTCCCTCCCCCGAGAGGACGCAGAGCGCTATGCGCTCTGCGGAACTCCCGAGGAGGGACTCGAACCCCCGACCCGACGGTTAACAGCCGTCTGCTCTACCAACTGAGCTACTCGGGACTGTGCCAATCGAGTCTAATCACGGTTGTGGGTGGTTTCAAGCATGAGGGCTGGCAGGAGGGACTCGACGCGAGGTGAGCGAGATTGCGGAGCCATCGACCCGAAGCGAGCGCATCAAGCACGGCCATGCCGTGCGCAGATGAACCCCCGACCCGACGGTTAACAGCCGTCTGCTCTACCAACTGAGCTACTCGGGATCGGCCCGCGGCGACACTGCGGCACGAGCGCGGGAATCGAGTCTAATCACCGCACCCGCGACATTCAAGCGAGTGATCACTGAACACTTATCAGGATAGCCACCGAGAGCGCAAGTTGCAGAACGCCCAGCAGCATCCGCAGGTCGTCGCCCGTGAAACCTCGGCGGGCCACCATAATCTGATCGCCGGACCGCAAGCCCACTTCCTGAAGCGTGAGCGCGCCCACCCGGTCCCGTTCGAGTCTCAAGTCCAAGGTTTGCCCGCCCCGCAGCAGCCGGATCTTGTTGATGTTGCCGTTGGGATTCGGCCCGCCGGCCATGGCGACGATATCGAGGACGGTCTGCGTTGGGTCGACGGGGAAGAGCCCCGGATTCCTGA
>JADFPO010000185.1 GCA_022562295.1 Gemmatimonadota bacterium | reverse complement strand
CCGCCGTGGCGGCCAAATGTCGATCGCTGGCGGAGGCGTTGGCCTGATTCGTCCCCGTCCCCCGGCTCCACTGAAACCTACGCCTGCGTTCCAACGTCAGTGGGATGTCGCGAATCTAACTAGGGACGACGTCCTTCTCTCAGCCACCCTAAGGCGATACGATGCAACTGCTCCTGCAAGATCTCCGCTACGCGATCCGCACGCTCATCAAGGCCCCCGTTTTCAGCGCCGTCGCCGTGCTAACTCTTGCCCTCGGTGTCGGGGCGAACAGCGCGATCTTCAGCGTGGTCAACGGCGTCATCCTCAAGCCGCTGCAGTACCGGGCACCTCACGAGTTGATGTTCGTCACGACCGAGTTCCCAGGGCTCAATTTGCGCGAGTTCTGGTGGTCGGCGCCGGAATATCTCGAGTACCAGGAATGGAATCAATCGTTCAGCAGCACCGGCGCCTACACGACGGGCGAGGTGAGCATCAACGACGGTGAAACGCCGATGCGGGTCGCCGGGGCCTTTACGACGGCCGGATTCTTCGAGACGCTGGGGGTGGAGGCGCGGATGGGCCGAGTCTTCACGCCGGAAGAGGACGGTCCCGGGGTGGATGGCGTGATGATGCTTTCCCACGAGCTGTGGCGCCGGGCGTTCGGCTCCGACCCCGGCATCGTGGGTCGAGACCTGGAGGTCGACGGCAGGCAACGCACCGTGATCGGTGTCATGCCGCCGCAGTTCGACATCAGCGACCACAAGGTCGAGGCCTGGATTCCGTTGGCCCTCGATCCGGCAAACCCGGGCGGGCGGGGCGGCCATTTTCTCTATGTCGTCGGGCGATTGGAACGCGGCGTCTCTGGTGAGAGGGCCGAAGCCGAACTCGGCACGCTCGTTGCCCAGTGGGCCGAGCGGGTCGGGGGAGGTCACGTCCTGAATCCGGAATCCCATTTCCTCAGCATGAAGCCTCTACAGGAGGAAGTCGTCGGTGAAGTGCGTCCCGCGCTATTTGTGCTGCTCGGGGCGGTGGGATTCGTTTTACTCATCGCCTGCGCGAACGTGGGTAACCTGTTGCTCGCGAGAGCCGAGTCTCGACGGAAAGAGATCGCCGTGCGGACCGCACTGGGCGCGGGACGCGCTCGGCTCATCCGGCAGTTTCTCACGGAGAGCATGGTGCTGTCGATGGTGGGAGGTGTGGTGGGTTTGATCGCCGGCGCGGTGGGCGTCAAACTCCTGCTCGCTACCAGTCCCGACAGCATCCCACGGCTTAGCGAGGTAGGACTCGACGCGTCTGTGTTGCTGTTCACCTTCGTCGTCTCCATCGTGGCGGGCGTTCTCTTTGGGCTCGCCCCGGTGTTCCACCTCGCGCCGGGCAGCGTTGGCATGGCGTTGCGAGAGGGTGGGCAGCGTGCCACGGCAGGATCGGCCCGTTTGATCCTGCGACGTTCGCTCGTGGTTGCCGAGTTGGCGTTGGCGGTGGTGCTGGTCATGGGCGCCGGCTTGATGTTGCGGAGCTTTGCGTCACTGCAACAGGTGGAGCCGGGGTTCCGTCCCAGCGGATTGCTCACGTTCCACCTGTTCTTGCCGGCGGAGACGTATCCCGATGGCGCGCGCCGGTCGGCTTTCTTCCGCCAGTTGCATGATCGGTTGCGGGCGGTACCCGGCGTCACGAACGTGACCGCCATGAGTGGACTGCCTCCCAGACGCCGCATGAACGCCAACACGCTGCAGTTCGAAGGAATCGAGCGAACGCCGGACGGTCCGCCCCATATCGTCGATTTCTATCAGTACGTCACCGAGGACTACTTCGAGACCATGGATATCCCGCTGGTTGCGGGACGGTTGTTCGAGGCGCAGGACGCCGAGTCCACGGTGCCTGTCGTCCTCGTGAACGAGACGATGGCCAACACGTTCTGGCCGGACGGCGCGATTGGACGAAGGCTGGGAGGCCAGCCGGACTGGATGACCGTCGTCGGCGTCGTCGGCGACGTGAAGCAGAACGGCCTGGAGGCGGAAACGGGAACGGAGATGTACATCTATTATCGGCAGGCAGCCGGCTCCCAGGGGCAGCTGTTCTACGGTGCTCCCCGCACCATGAACGTCGTCGTGCGAAGCGCGGTGCCCCCGCTGTCGCTCGCCCGCACGATGCGTGAGACCGTGTGGTCCTTCGATGCGTCGCTGCCGCTGGCCGATCTCCAGGAGATGGAAACCGTGCTCTACGAATCGGTGGCGCGGCCCCGTTTCCTGACGCTGTTGCTCGCCATCTTTGGCGGCGTCGCGCTGGCGCTGGCCGCCGTCGGCACCTACGGCGTCATGTCCTACACCGTCGCCGAGCGCACCCACGAGATGGGTATCCGCATGGCCCTGGGTGCCAAGGCCGGCAGCGTGGTGCAACTCGTGTTGGTTCAGGGCTTGAAGGTGTCGGCCCTCGGCCTGGGACTTGGTATGGCCGGCGCCTTGATGCTCACGAAGCTCATGTCGTCGATCCTCTACGGGGTGAGCAACACCGATGTCATGACCTTCGTGTCGGTGCCGGTCCTGTTGGCGTTGGTGTCGGTCGTGGCGTGCTGGATCCCCGCCCGCCGTGCCACGCGCGTCGATCCCATCGAGGTGCTCCGCGCCGAGTAGGGGCGAGGCGGCGTCTTGCTGTAGGTGCTTGAGTGTGACTCCGTGACATCACCCGAGTCGCGGCGATGAGGCCGCGATAACGAGTGGCGGAGGGGAGAGGGACAGGGGGGAGCGCTGATCGCCAACCCCGACGCCCACTAAGCGACGCGAAGGTCAACGAGCGATCGTAAGGCTCTTTCCCATCATGACCGCGAGCGTACGCTAGTTGCCGCGGATGGCCTCCGCCCGTGACTCAAGCCGCCCAGCCTCGGCATCTCGGCCGAGGATCCGGAGAAGTTTTGCATACTCGGTGAGGGTCTCGGCCACGTCCGGGGCGCTTCGGCCCAGAGCGTGCTCCCGCAGGGCAAGCGCCTTGCCGTAGAAGGATTCTGCTTGCATGTAATCACCCTTGTCACGCAAGAGATTGCCCAGGCTGTTGAGCGTGTTGCCAATACTCGGGTGCTCAGAGTCGTACACCCGTTGTTTGATCGCCAGCGCACGGCGCAAGAAATCCTCGCTCTCGTCGAATCGCTTCAGCGCCCAGTACGTCTCGCCAAGATTGTTCAACGCGCTTGCGGTGCGTGGATGCTCATCACCGTATAGGCTGCGGTAGATGTCAAGCGTCCGCTGGTACAGCGGCTCTGCATCTTCATACCGACCCAGCGACCAATACAGCGTGCCCAGGTTGTTCATGGTGCTCGCGAGCCGAGGGTCTCGCGGGGGAAGCAAACGCTCGCGAATATCCAATGCGCGGGCCATGACCGAAGTGGCCGTGTCGTATCGCTGGAGGCGAATGTACACAGCCCCGAGGTTGGCAAGTGTTGATGCCATCAAGGAGTCGCTTGTGCCCAACAGCGCGTATCTGTCCGCAGCCTGAACCATGAGGGTCTCAGCCGCGGCGTATCGACGCTGCGAGAAGTAGAGGTTGCCGAGATTGAGAATTGCGTCGGCAACATCCTTGTGGTCCCGTCCCAGCGCACGTTCGTAGATGAATCGGGCTCGGACCAGTAAGGGCTCGGCCTGACGAAAATCGCCGGTGCGACGGTAGAGCTGGCCGAGCTTCTCCATGCTCAGGGCGAGAGTCACGTCTAACTAATCCAACTCCCGCTCACGAACGGCTAGCGCCTGGCGAAGCATGGACTCGCTCTGTACGAACAGGCCGAGGCTCTGGTACACCGTTCCCATCGCGGACAGAAGCCGTGCCTGAATGAAGGGCTGACCGGTCAGTTCGTCGCTTATCTCCCGGGCGCCCCGATCGAGAATCGCCCTCACACTGATCGTATCGCCGAGGGTTGAGGTGGGATCGGCCACAGCAAACAAATCGACGAGATAGTCCGTGACCTGCTGGGCTGCCGATGCCTCGCGCTCCGCCGCTGCTTCGGCCCGCGTGGCTCGCCCGAGCGCCGCGGCCGTCGCGGCAAAACCAATGAGTATGCTCGTCATCACGATGCCGGCTCCCACAACCGCAGCCCGGTTTCGGCGGACAAACTTGTGAAACCGGTAAGCCGCACTAGGGGCCCGAGCGACGACCGGCTCGTTGGCCAGGTGCCTCCGGAGATCGAGGGCGAGTCCGCTAGCCGTCTGATACCGTCGATTCCGATCTTTCTCCATGGCCTTGATGATGATTGCATCGAGGTCCCCTCGAATCGCCCGACGAAGGGACTGGGTATCGGTGCCCCGCAGGCTGGAAATGACATCGGCGTAATCCCCCAACCCGGCGATCTGGGTGCTGGGAGTTAGCTGGGGTGCATCCTGAAGGACCAGCTTCCTGAGAAACTCGCCGGCGCTCATTCGATCCGCGTCCATAGGGAGCCGGCCGAGCAACAGTTCGTAGAGCACCACGCCCAGGCTGTAGATATCGGTCCGCGTGTCCACGTCCAGCCCAGACATCTCGGCCTGCTCCGGGCTCATGTACTCCGGGGTACCGATGGAGGTGCCGTACTCCGTCACCAGTGTCCTCTCAGTGAGCCGGCGCCCGACGGCTTTTGCAATGCCAAAGTCGATGATCTTGGCAGTCGACTTCCCGTCCTGATCCCCAACCAACACGTTCGAGGGTTTGATGTCCCGGTGAATCACTCCTTTCTGGTGGGCGTGCTGAACTGCCTCGCACACCGAGATGAACAGCTCAATCCGCTGAAAGATCGAGAGCTTGTTGCCGTCGCAATAGTCCGTGAGCCTGACACCCCGCACCACCTGCATGGCGAAGTACGGCCGGCCATCGCTGGTAACCCCCGCATCCAGCACCTTGGCGATGTTGGGATGGTCCATGACCGCCAACGCCTGCCGCTCGGCCTCGAACCGGGCCACCACCTGCTTGGTGTCCATGCCGAGCTTGATGACCTTGAGCGCCACCCTGCGCTGAACCGGGTCCGTTTGTTCCGCCTCGTACACGATCCCCATGCCACCCTCGCCCAGAACTTGAAGGATGCGGTACTTACCGATGTGGTGCGGCAGGCTGGGGACCACGTCGCGATCGGGCGAGCCAAAGCTGGATGTTGGATTCTGCTCACTCATGCCCCACGACCTTGAGAACGAGTAGCGACGGCGAGCATCGCTCCGGGAAGATGCCACCAGATTGGGAGGTTGTCACGGGAGGATCGTGGCTGCTTGCCGCCTGGAGGTCCGAGGCCTATGTTCGTGGCTCTCCAGGATTGTGGCTCACCCAAGGAGGATATCATGAACAAAACCCGATTTTCGCGGACGGTGTGGCCGAGCTTCGCCATCGCGGGATTGATGGCCTGTAGCGGCGGGTCGGGAGAGAGAGAGGAAGCGGCCGCCCCCCAACCTGCGGCTCGGCCCGG
>JADFPO010000063.1 GCA_022562295.1 Gemmatimonadota bacterium | reverse complement strand
CCGCCCTGAGTGCCGCGAGTTCGTCTATCGGTTCCGCGGCGTCTTCCTCGGACGCCCGAAGCCGTGCCACGACTGCCTCCAGCGAATCCAGCCGCTGCAGCAGGGCGTTCACGACGGCTAGCACCGAATCTTGTCGAGCCTGGGGGGCCTGCGCGACACCGCGTGCCGGCGCTGCCGCCCCCGCCAACATCAGGACGGTGCCGCACAGAACAGCCGTAGGCAGGTACCCGCACCTTGTCTTCAACATCGATCGATTTACTCCGAATTATCCTGTGACGCGATCGCGCCCCGTATTAGGGGGCCGCTGTACCGGACATCGCCGCGGCGTGAGGCCCAGGCCACACGCGCAAAGCTGCCCGGTTAGAGGGATGAATTCAGAGTGAAGGAGGTGCCCGGGGGACTAGTGCGGTGGGAGGGGTGCGCCCGCGCCGTACGGCGAATGCGGGAATTGCATAGCGATGGTGCGAGGCTTCCGCGAACGGGAAGCGCGACACGGCTGGGCCGTCGCCGCTAAGCTCGACGAGCCGGCACAGCGGGCACAAGTACTCGTCATGAACGACGGAGTGAAAGCCCGCCGACTCCGATTCGATGTGGATTTCATTCTCTCGCGCCGCGGCCTCGATGGCCGCGTCCACCACGGGGAGGCCAACGAGCACGCTGAAGTAGACGACCGAAAGGGTCACCTGCCCGTATCGCCTGAGTTGGGCCCACATCTTCGTGAATGTCTTCAGCGCCAAAGATCGCTCCGATCGCGAAACGGTTCAAACACGCGGCCAGTATCAATGAAACACTTCCCGGTGCGGGTCAAGTCTCGCCGGCTTCACAAACACGCGAACGTTCCCAAAGTTCCGCGGCCATGCTCGATATGATGACGTTTGGACGAGCGAGAAAGGTACATAAGTTTGTTGTTATATAAGGATATACTTATACTTGTGGCTGGTACCGAATGGATTCCTGGAGGCGGAGTTTCTGCTAGGATGGGGATGGTGACTCGAAGCGCTCGCTGCGAGGCAGGCCGTGGCTCGCGCGAGAAGGCTCAGCCGCTCGGCGCCCGAGCTGGAATGGTGAGAATGGCGGTTCGACCGCACGCTTCGCAACGCACGGCGCGGATGATCGTGCCATCACCGCGGTCCAACGGTTCGTCCAAAGCGAGGTGCCCTTTGCACTGCGGACACGCCGGGGTACCACCGGCTGCGATCGCATCGCCGATTTGCCGTGCCTCATCCGAGGAGAAGGGGACTGGGGTCGTGCGCTGGTTGAATTCCGGCATGGCTTCCTTATTTACTTACCTACAGATATCACCAAACCTCTATTTCGTCGAGAGCGGGTTCAAGAAACCAAACGCTCAGCGAGATTTTCGCCGGACCACTCCACGAAAACCCGCACGCACGCCTCGTCGAATTGAGATCCTGCCCACTTTTCCAGCTCGCGAATCGCCAACTCGATGGTTAATGCCCGCTTGCGGTAAGGCCGCTGGTGGGTCATCGCGTCGACCGAATCAGCAACCGCGATGATCCTGGCGACTATGGGAATGTCACCGCTCTTCAACCCATCTGGCAGTCCATTTCCGTCGACTCGCTCGTGATGCGACCGCACCGCGCTGAGTACCGATGGGCGATCGCCGAGCATGGGGCTCAAGAGGCGCTCCCCGATGACGGTATGTTGCATGACCTGCAGATACTGGTCGTTGGATAGCGGCTTTCCCTGCCGCAATAGCTGGGCGGGCACGCCGATTTTTCCGATGTCGTGAAGTGCACCCGCCAGGCCCACGTCGTCGATCATGTCCTGAGGGAGGTTCAGGCGCGCGGCGATGCCCATCGCGAGCAGTTGCACGCGCTGCGAGTGAATCCAGCAATCGTGGTCCCTCGCGTTCAGATCCGTCGCGAGACTTGCAACGCCGGTCGGTACCACGCGCGCAAAATCTCGGAGTTGCCTGGCAGCGCGTTTGGCGCTGCCCGCCGATGCGTTGTGAGGCTTCCGCCACCGTTTCTGGGTTGCTGTATCGGGCATGACTCCGATGGAAGCAATAGTTGGGCCATGGAGCCGCTCCGACGCGAAGTCATTGAATTCAAAGGGCTTACGAATCAGCGCCGAGCACCTGGCGCCGGGCGACTATTGCAGCCTCAGGTGATTCGAGGGAATCTGCGAAGAATGCCCCGGGTTGTGTGTCTTCTCAGCTCACAGCCCATTGCCCACTGCTCACAGCACACTCACTCCTTCGGCAACGTCGAGAAGAGGGTCTCGAGCGCGACACCCTCTCGGCGGAGCTTTCGCCACTTCCATGCGAACACCAAACTCGCGGCGCCCATGATGAGGAGCCAGATCGGTGTCGAGTGAAAGTACCAGGCGGCCACTTCGGAGGTCATGTCCTTGGCAATGTGGATCGCCAGGAAGCTTGCCAGGACCAGCGTTCCCACCACGCCAACGGCCGTTCGTGCCGGCGTCCCACGCAAGAAGCGGATCTCGGCGGCAAGCGTCGGGTTCCGGACGGGCAACACCAGGAGCGACAAACAGATCAGCATGAAGTTGACCAACATCGAGGTGGCGAGGAGATCGATCCCTAAGAAAAAATCCCCGGCCAGGTGACTCCCCAAGATCCCGGCCGATGCCATGAGGGTGCTCGATACGATGGCAACGTGCGGGGTACGCCAACGGTGGTGAATGTGGGCGATTCGTGCGGGCATGATGCCGTCTTCGGCCCACGCGAACATGAGCCGCGACACCGACAGCAGCATCGCGGGGAGATCGTTGATCAATGCGATGGCCGCCCCCGCCACGATCACGACCGTCCATCCCGGCGAAAGGACGTACCCCAGGAGTCCCGGTGCCGTGAGGTCGGTCGTCATCGCACGTTCTGCGACGAAATTCCAGGGCACCGTGTGATACACCGCCGCAGTAAACAGCATATAGAAGGATCCGACGACGATCACGGAGATCCCGATGGCCAATGGAAGGGAGCGGTTGGGGTTCTTGGCCTCGCCACCGGCCTGGGCGATCGAATCGAAGCCGATGAAACTGGAGAACAAGATCGCGGATGCGGCGAGCAGCTTGCCGAGTTCGAATGGCGCGGGTGGTGGGAGGGGCACGTCAACTCCCTCCTGGCGCATGACGGCCGCCGCGAAGTCGGCATGGTCGAACGAGAATCCGGAGATGATGACGACGCTGCCGGCCAGGAACATCAGAAACATGAGCGGCACCAGGGTGCGCTCATAGAATTTCACTCCCAACAGATTCACGCCGGCAAACAACCAGAGAAACGAGAGCGCGGCTGTCACGCGTACGACGCCGCCGTCGAGAATATCGGCGAGGCCGGTCATGCTCAGTGCCGTCGCGATGTCTCGCAAAAACGGAATGAGCAGGTACGACACCACACCGATGGCCATGCACAGCCCGAACCAGTGGGCGAAGCTCGCGATGAACCCGAGGTACGGATTCAGCGATCGGCTGGCGTAGACGTAACTTCCACCCGCCCGTGGCATCGCCGACGCCAGGCTGGCGTAGGCCAAGGCCGCGAGAATGGCCGGGACCGCGCCCAGGAGATAGGCATAGAGTACGTACGGGCCGATACCCGGTACGTTGCGCTGCACCATGACCGGGAGCACGTTGATGGCCGCTCCCAACATGGAACAGATTCCCGTGGCGGTGAGGCCAAGTAATCCGAGATTCCGGGCGAGAGTGGCGCGTTGGGCCGGTTGCCGCAATTGGTCAGACGCCAACGTGATTCCTGGCTGGACTGGGGAGGGAGGTTGGTGACGAGGGGACGGAGCCGCGCTTCCGTCCCCTCGGTGTTCTCACTGTCTCATCATGCCTCTCGGCACCGTCTTTCGATCTTGTTACGGAGATCTCTCTCGTCGTTGATGGTCTCGTAAAAGTCGTCGAGGTACTCGAGAGCCTGCTTGATTTGCTTCTCTTCGAGATCGGGCTGTTCCTGGAACAGCGTGTAGATCTCCTGCTGATGCAAGTTGAAGGTTTGTAGAGTTGCCATGAGTTCGTCTCGATCCCGGCAGATTCCTCGATACACGCGCGTTCGGACCCGTCCCCGGGTCCCGAGTTGTTCAGCCGCCTCGGCGTAACGGGCGTTGATGAGGCCGGCAAAGTCGAAGTCGTACGGTATGGGGTACACCCAGCCGTCGAGTGTACCGATCACCTTTCCGTTGTGGCAGCATTCGTCGCTTCCCGGTTCGGGCGCGAAGGCGGACCAATCGGTGTGGCCGATCATGTACTGAAAGACCTCGGCGAGGGCCAGTTGATCGGGGTCATAGAACTCGGGTGACACCACCGGGACGTCGAGCGCCTCCCAACCGTGCCGCTCAGCGAGTCTTCTCTCGTCTTCGATGATAAACCCGTTTTGAGTAATCGGATCGCGCTTCCCGTCGGTGTCTTCGTACGTGATGTTCACCAGGCGCACCTTGAAGCTGACGTCCGTGAGCACGTTGTATGCCCGGTAGATGAGGTACTCGAGCAGGACGTACTGACCATACTGATCTCGGCCCGACTGGCATTGGGTTACCAGTTTCAACCGGTTTTGGCCTGTGAACAGAGTTCCCTCCATTTCCGATTTCGGAAAATCGAGCCGCAACGGAGGGAAATTACACGTCCGTTTTCTACGTCTGTTGTGCCCGCGAAGCTCAACATCGAGATCGAGGCTGACCATTTGCCCATCGGGCCCCTCGTACAAGAGGGTCGCCGGAAGCTCGGGTGCGTCGTCGCTCCGATCCTTGAAGAGGGTCTCGAACGGGGCTCTGATCGTGAACGATATTGGATCGTTGGAGGTAAATAGCGGGGCCTCGTCTGCAGTCGTCTCAGCTTGCGAATCCTGAGCGTGCAGGCCGCCGGCCTGGAGCATAGCTGTGACCAACACCAAAGTCATTGTGCGCATGACTGCATCTCCTTCTGAGAATTCGCCCGGTGCTAGATGGCTAGATACCGGGCCGGCCGTCCGGCCGGGACGCTTCGGTGGCGAACGGGGTCCGGGGGGGGACTCGCCGCCACGTGGACGGATTAAGGGGTTTTCACGATCCTAATATGTGGTCTGGATCGGCTGCCCGCCATCGGAGAAGCGGCTCGCGGTGCGCCACCTTGCGAGCGACGCGATTGCCGCCTGCAGCGTCCAATCCGGGCGGCCCCGCCCTGGTTCATGGTTGATCGCTCGGCAATTCCTCCGGCAGGGCGGCGATGAGCACGCTGCGGCGGCAGGTGACGCAGTGTATCTGCCGGCCGGTAACGTCGTGCAGCGACGCCAGTTGGCCCAAAAGCAGATCTCCGCCGCACTGAGGACAAGAGACGCCGACCGGTTTCAGGATCATGTCCCGAATCCTCTCAGCGTCCTTGTGCGAATACGGCTCCGACGTCGCGTGTCGCCGATCGATCAGCACGATGCGCCGATCGGCTCCGCTGCTGCGATCTTCTCGTCCCGCAGGGCTCGAGTCCGATTTCCGACGTTCATGCCACTCCCTGCGGTCCTCACCGGACCGGGAATCGGTCAGGAACTGCCGCGACTCGTCGCTGGATTTTTCGGTGGGTGTTTCGGACATCGGTGCGCTCCGGCCATCTGCTCGCGATGAATCACCCAAAAGAGAACAGATTTCCGCTTGCCCCGACAGGGGTGGTGGGGGGGTGGGGGGTGGGGGATGTGACCGGGCAGTACCAGTAATTGCGTGGAGCGGTGTTTGCAACGAAGTTCAGCCGCCCAAACCCGAGTCGTCGTGCAAGCCAAAACAAGTGCCGTTCGCCAGGGGGGCCGAAGATTGCTTGTGAGACCGTCTGACGAACAGATCGCCGAGGGCCCGGCCCGCCGAGCACTCATCGCTGCGGGTTGCGCCGCCTTTGAGGAGCACTTCGGAGCCCCGGAGCCCAGCGCTCTCGTCTTCGCACCCGGCAGGGTGAACCTGATCGGCGACCACACGGACTACAACGGGCTGCCGGTCTTGCCCATGGCCCTTCAGCGCGGGATCGTCATCCTGTTGAGGCCCAGACCGGACGAGACGGTTCGCGTGGCGAATCTCGATCCACGGTTTCCGCCACGCACCTTCCAACTTCAGACACCGATCGACCCGGATCCCGCGGGGGACTGGGTGAACTATGTGAAGGCGGCGGCCCAGGCTCTCACCGACCGTCACGGGCAGCTCGTCGGCGTCGACGCGTTGATCGCATCGGACTTGGCCGTAGCGGTGGGGCTCAGCTCGTCGTCGGCGCTCACCGTGGCGTCGGCGCTCGGGCTACTCCACGCAGCCGACATCGAGATGGAACGGCACGATCTCATGAGTTTGATCGCCGAGGGCGAACGATATGTCGGTACGGAGGGGGGCGGGATGGACCAGGCCATCTGCCTGGGCGGCCGGCGGCAATATGCGTTGCGGATCGACTTCGATCCGCTCCATCTGACGGCAACGCCCGTGCCGCCGGAATGGCGTTTCGTGGTAGCCTCGAGTTTGACAGAAGCGCAGAAGTCCGGCGCGGCGCGGGAGATCTACAACTTGCGCGGCCGCGAGTGTGCCTCCGCTCTCGACGCCGTCAAGGGTAAGATCGAGCGTGCCGAGTCGACGGATGGATTTCGGGAACTGATGGCCCGGACACCGTTGAGCGAGCTGGTCGCGCTGTCACAAGAGGTCTTGAACGATCGATTGGCACGGCGCTTCCGACATGTCGTCACCGAGGCCGAACGCGTCGAGCGCGCGTGCCGTGCCATGATGGACGGCGATCTCGAAGGGTTCGGGCGCCTGATGATCGAGTCACACCGGAGTCTGCGGGATGACTTCGAGGTGAGTTGCGAGGCGCTCGACGACCTGGTGGAGGCGTCCATCGCGGGTGGGGCGGCGGGGGCGCGCCTCACGGGAGCGGGCTTCGGCGGGTGCGTGGTAGCGTTGTGCCATGTGGACAGGACGCCGGCCCTGGTCGAGCACCTGACAACCAAGTTCTACGAGCCACGGGGTGTAAGAGATGCCCTGGCTGGGGTGGGGTCGGGGGCGGGGGCGTTGTTGGTGGCAGAGCCGTCGGACGGGGCTCGGGTGACCGCGCTGTGATTGTCGAGACGGAGGGGGACGGAGCGGACAAGCAGACAAGGGCCGACGAGGCGGGCGGCAGACCACCTGCAGGCGAGGCATTCTTCTGCACCGTGTCGCGCTCTTTTGGTTACCAGCCGAGTAGGGTTATCATTTAGAGTGTCGTGACCGCTTCACCAAGAGGGGTGCCGATGGCGATCGCGACAAATTTCTCCAAAGAGTTTTACGATAAGCTCGGACACGAGGTCGTCGAGGAGATGGTGAATTGGTTTAACCAGACGGATGTCGAATACCGCACCCAGCTCCGGGATTTGAACGACCGGAACTACGCCCGGTTCGAGGCGAAGCTCGAGCAGCGGTTCAGCGAGCAGGATGCCAAGTGGGGGGAGCGATTCGGTGCGCTGGAGACGGCTATTGAGCGACGCTTCAGCGAGCAAGACGTCAAGTGGGAGGCACGATTCGGTGCGCTGGAGACGGCCATTGAGCGACGCTCCAGCGAGCAGGACGTCAAGTGGGAGCGACGACAGAACGACCAGTTCAGCCGCCTTCTCAAGTGGATGTTTGTCTTCTGGAGCACCTCCCTCGTCAGCATGATCGGCCTGTCGATCGCCATCGTAGGCCTCTTACAATAGACGGTCAAAGACGGAGAGGGACGGAGAAAGACGAAAACATAGCCCACAGCCGTGGCTATCACTGGTGGAGTGGAAGGGCACCGCATCATCCGTCCATCGCTTACCCCCAAATCCCGGAAGACCTTATCGAAAACCTACCCGGGGCAGTGTCTTGAACAGTCCGATCGCCGCGACGGCCACGATGGCGGTGGAAAGAAATCCGAACAGCCGCTGACCGTACACGAAGTAACCCGTTCCAAATAGCGCGGCGTACACCACGACGCATCCCAGGAACCAACACAGGAGCGCGGCCGACAGGCTGTCCGACTCGTCGGCCGGTCCGGTCTCGACGGCGGCGCGCCAGCCGGGTCCCAGGGGCCGAATGTTGTCGTAAAACTGCTGCAGGGTGTTGCTGTCGACTGGCGGAGTCAGCATCGTGACGGTGATCCAGCCGACGGTCGTGATCGCCACGCCGATGATGAGTGCGGCAGAGGGATGCAGCGCGGTAAAACCCAGTGCCTCGTGCACGAACTGGAAGTAAACCGCCACGAGGAGCGAAATGATCATGGCGGAGATTTCGCTCCAAGCATTGATCCTCCACCAGAACCAGCGCAGCAAGAAGATGAGTCCGGTGCCCGCGCCGATCTGCAGCAGAATCTGAAACGCCTGTAGCGCGTTTTCGAGCCAGAGCGAGAGGACGGAGGCTACGATGATGAGCCCGACCGTCGCGATCCGGCCGACCGCGACGTAGTGTCGTTCACTCCGGTCGGCGGACACGAAGCGCCGGTAAAAATCGTCCACGATGTACGAGGCACCCCAGTTCAGGTGCGTGCTGACCGTCGACATGTAGGCTGCCGCGAGTGACGCTACCGCGAGGCCAAGGAGGCCGCTGGGCAGGAATATGAGCATGGCCGGATAAGCCAGGTCGTGGCGCACGATGGACGGATCGAGATCGGGAAACCTCGCGACGATCGAGTCGAGGGTGGGGTAGACGATGATGGAGCACAGCGCCACGATGATCCAGGGCCAGGGTCGCAGGGCATAGTGCGCGATATTGAACCACAGCGTGGCGCGCATCGAATCCTTTTCGTTCCGCGCGGCCAGCATTCGTTGCGCCACGTACCCACCGCCGCCCGGTTCCGCGCCGGGATACCACGTGCTCCACCACTGCACGGCGAGTGGGATGATCAACACCGTCGCCAGGGCGGTCCAGTCCGAGAAGTCGGGCAGCAAGCTCAACTTGCCGGCCAGTGCCGGGTGCGACACCATGCCGGCGAGGCCACCGACGCCGGGTTGTTGCAGTGCGAAGTAAGCAGCCGCAATCGCGCCGACCATCGACAAGGCGAACAGCAGCAGGTCGGTCACGACGACTCCCCAGAGTCCCGATGTGGCGGAATAGATGACGGTGACAGTGCCGGCGATCAACACGGTGGTGTACTTGTCCACTCCCAACAGGACTCCGGCAATCTTGATGGCCGCCAGGGTCACGCTGGCCATGATGACCGCGTTGAAGAACACGCCGAGGTACAGCGCGCGGAAACCACGAAGGAAGGCGGCAGGTTTGCCCGAGTAACGCAGTTCGTAGAATCCGACGTCGGTGAATACCCCGGATCGGCGCCACAGCTTGGCGTAAAAGAAGACGGTCGCCATACCCGTGATCAGGAATGCCCACCAGACCCAGTTCTGGCTCACACCGCCCGTTCGAACCAGATCGGTGACCAGGTTTGGCGTATCGGTGGAGAAGGTGGTCGCCACCATGGACGTGCCAAGGAGCCACCAGGGGAGTTTTCGGCCGGAAAGAAAGAACTCCTGTGTGCTACCGCCCGCCCGCTTTGCGAAGGCCACGCCGACGGTCAAAGCAATTATTCCGTAGAGGGCAACCACCGCCCAGTCGAGGCTCGTCAGTTGCATGTCAGTTTGGAGGGAGGAGGGAGGAGGGAGGAGGGAGGAGACTCGCCGGGTACTCCCCGTTGTCGATCAGGTCGCGGATCCGCCGTTGCACCGCCCGCTTGTCCTTCGAATAGGTCACCCCGAAACATGGCTCTCTAGCCGGCAAGACTTTGAATCTTGCCAGACCCTTGGCGATGATCTGATTCACCGCTTCGGGGAGCAAGAACTCAGCTGAAGTGGAAGCCGTGTGGTCGTTGAGGAAATCGATGAACCGAGATCTCAAGAGCGGAAATATGGCGGGAGTGAACGCCCACATGTTGGCTGAGAAGATCTCGTTTCCGGTAAATGTCCGGGTGGCTCCCGAGGCGTAGGATCCGGTGATAATTCCGCCTTGCTCCCGAACGTTTGTCATCTCAGCGATCTCCTGGAGGTACCCTTCCGAGTCGCAGCGGCACACTCCGCGTGATACGCCGCCGTGGACGGAGAGATTGCCGCTCAGCGTGAACCCCACAAAGGCGAACGGCGCATTGGGCGTGTCCCGCACAGCGGAGAGATGGGAGTGAGCCAAGGCGAATGACGATGCGCCATAGAAGTCATCGGCGTTGATGAGGAGGAATGGCTCGTTAATCCGCCGTTCGGTGGATAGCACCGCGTGGGCGGTTCCCCAAGGTTTGATCCTACTCGGGCTGGCCTCAAATTCACTGGGTAAGTCATCCAGGCGTTGGTGGACGTAGTCGACGGGCATCAGCTTCCGCAGCCGATCGATCCGGTGCTGAATCTCCGCTTCGTCCTCCGCCCGAATTACAAAGAGCGCCTTGCCGAAACCGTAGCGATGGGCATCATACACGGAGTAATCCATGAGAGTCTCGTCACTGGGTCCCATTCCGTCGAGTTGTTTCGACGCCCCCGCCCCCGCCCCCGCCCCATAGCGACTCGATAGCCCGGCTGCCAGCACCACCAATGTGGGCGGTACGTCCGTCACAGATGAAATCCTTGGTTTCCTGTTGACCGGTGGTCGGCGACCAGCAAGGTACGCTCCGGGGTAGCCTATGCAAGGGCATCGCCACATCGCGGTGTCGAGCCATCTCGGATACATTGGGACATCCGCGTGGAGCGGATCCGGTTGTATGCCAATGCAGCGTACGTGGTTCTCGAGGATCGGTTATGCGCAATCGCCGTGACACTTTCAAGTGGGCATTCCTGTTCGTCGTTCTTACCGTTTTATCCCTCGACTACTGGTGGTGGGGAGCGGCGACACGGCTGAGCCTGTTCGGGCTGCCGACCTGGATCTACTACTTCGTTGCCCTCCAGTTCGTTCTCGCGGCGGGTGTCTTTTTCTTTTCGCGGCACTATTGGGTGGATGAAGCAGACGACGCCGGTGTCGATCGAGACGGCGGGGACAAAGCCCCGTGATTACCTATGTCATTGTGCTCCTGTACCTCGGGTCCATGGTGGCGATTGGACTCGCCAGTCATCGCGCGGCTCGCAACACGCCCGATGACTATTTTCTCGCCGGACGGAGTATTGGGCCGGTCGTTCTTTTTTTCACGCTCATCGCCACCAACTTCAGCGCCTTCTTCTTTCTGGGTTTTGCCGGCGTGGGGTACCGTGTCGGCTACAGTTATTACCCGATCATGGCATTCGGCACCGGCCTCGTCGCGCTCGCGTTCTACTTCATCGGATTCAAGGCGTGGCGTTTAGGTCGCATGCGTGGATACATCACGCCACCGGAGATGATCGGGGATCTCCTCGGCAGCCGTGTCTTGCAGGTCGTGGTGTCGATCGTGATGGTGCAGTTCACGATTCCCTATCTCGCCATCCAGCCGATCGGTGCGGGCTATCTGCTATCGCAACTCACCGACGGTGCCATTCCCTACTACATGGGCGCCACGATCCTGACCGTGTGCATGGTCTTCTACGTGTTTCTCGGGGGGATGCGGAGCGTTGCGGCGACCGATGTTGCGCAAGGCATCATGATGTTCGTGCTGATGGTGTTGGCGGTGTTCGCGTTGGGCAACGCGCTCGGCGGCCTGTCTGATGCCAACGCGCGCGTGATGGACATCCAACCGGCGCTGTTTTCCCGTGAAGGACTCGATGGATTCTTCACGAAGAGAAACTGGTTCAGCTACATGCTCCTGTGGATTCTCGCGGTACCAATGTTCCCACAGGTGTTCATGCGGTTCTTCACAGCACGCTCCAAGGCATCGCTACAAACCGCGGCAATCCTCTATCCGATCATCACCGCGGTGCTGTTCATCTTTCCCATCATCATCGGTGTCCTGGGACACCTGGTACACCCCGGCCTCGTGGGAACCGATGCGGATCAAATTCTCCCCATGATGTTGGCATCACTTGCGCCGGAGTGGTTGGCTGCGTTGGTGATGGTTGGCGCGCTTGCCGCATTCATGTCTACCATGGATTCGCAGTTGCTCGCCTTGAGCTCGATACTCACGCGGGACTTGTACAGGACGTTCGTCAACCCGGACGTGACGATCGATCAACAGGTGAAGATCGGGCGTTGGTTAGTCGTCGCGCTGGCGGTCGTGGGATTACTCGTTGCCCTGAATCCGCCGCAAACGATTTTTGCGATCGCCACCGAGGCGTTCACAGGGCTCGCGGTCCTCTTTCCGACGACGATCGCGGCGCTCCACTGGAAACGCGCGACCGCCGCCGGCTGCATCGCGTCGATCGTCGTGGGCGAGCTGATGCTCTTCGGATTCCACTACGGTGTGATACCAGCCGCGTGGTCGGGTGGGTTCCTGCCGGTTACGCCGATCATTGCGGTGACGACTGCGGTTCTCGTTGTGGGATCGTTGTTTGGTCAGCGTAGGGCAACAGTAACCTAATTGTGTGACGCGATATTTTGGTAAGCGATGCGTTGATTCGTGGATGGCGGCTACCTCATATTTTCCTAGATTGAGTGAGGAATAGCCACGGAACCCACGGAATCCACGGAAGATCGACAATGTTGGCGGAGGAGGAGCTTAGTTACAAAGTCCGGGGTGCGATTTATGAAGTTTATAATCAGCTCGGTTTCGGATATCTGGAGAAGATATATGAGCGCGCTTTGTCCCATGAGCTCAGGGCGTGCAGTATAGACGTGCAGTGCCAGGTTCCACTCAGTGTGCGATACAAGGACATCGTGGTTGGCGAGTATTTTGTTGATGTTATAGTCGAGAAACGGATACTGCTTGAATTAAAGGCACAACCTCGGATCTCGAGGGCAGACGAAGCTCAGCTTCTCAACTATCTCACAGCGAGTGGCTTGCGGGTGGGAATGCTGGTCAACTTCACTTATCCCAAGGCCCAAATCCGACGCCTGGTACGATAACCACAACAAAACGTCCGTGGGTTCCGTGGATTCCGTGGCTATTCTTTTCTCACGCCTCCACGATCGCAAGCGGCGGAGTCGTCTTCCACCGCCCGCGCGTAAAGTCCGGAAAGTCGACCGGCGCGCTCTTGTGCGCCACTGAGTGTTCGGAGAGCCCGCACACGGCGCTCAATGCGGCTGCGTCGTACACGTTCATGTCCGTCGGGGTGCCTTCGAGCAAGCACTGGATCAATCGATAATCTTCGATGAAATCCATGCCGCCGTGGCCCGCACCCTGCGATCGCTCCTCCATCGCCCGCCACAGGGGGTGCTGGAACTCATCCCAGTACGCCTCGGCATCCTCCCACTCATGTGACTCGGGGCTTCGGCCCTCGATGTACACGCGGTTCGGATAACCCTGGAAGAGTCCCTTCGTTCCCTGCACCAGATGAATCCTGCTGTAGGGCCGGGGAAGATTCGTGTCGTGGCTCACGGAGATCGTTTTTCCGTTGGCAGTGCGAATGAGGCTGACGTTGACGTCGCCCAGTGCAAACCGCTCGTAACGTTGGGGTGCGCCTTCGGGGAAGTGCTCGCGCGCATACTCCTGAAGACCGCGCGACGGACTGCTCATGGAGACGAGGTACTCGAACCGGTCGCCGCGGTTGATGTTCATGCACTGGGCGATAGGGCCGAGTCCGTGGGTGGGATAGAGATTTCCGTTGCGCGTCCACGCGTGGTTTCTTCGCCATAGACCCTCGTTCTGCGACTCGAACTTGATCTCCCTGAGGTCATGGAGGTAACCGCCCTCACCATGGAGTATTTCGCCGAACATTCCCTGTCGGACCATGTTGAGCACCATCGACTCCCATCGTCCGTAGTTGACGTTCTCCATCATGACGCAGTGTTTGTGATATTTCTCCGCGTTCTCGACGAGTCGCCAGCAGTCTTCGATGTTGTATGCGGCGGGGATCTCGGTCGCGGCGTGCTTGCCGTTTTCCATCGCCGTCACGCAGACGGGAACGTGCCACTCCCACGGCGTGGCGGTGTACACGAGATCGAGTTCCTCTTCCTCGCACATGCGGCGGAAGTCCCACTCCCCTCTCGTGTAAGCGGTTGGCTTCGGCTGGCCGGCGTCCTCAGTCCATTGCTGGACACGCGTGACCTTCTCGGGGACGATGTCGCACAGGGCCTTCAGCTGGACGCCCTCGATGCGGAGGAGGTTGCGGCAGTGCGATGAGCCCTGGAGGCCGACACCCACGAATCCGATGCGCACCTGCTCCATGGGAGGCGCCGCGAAGAGATCGGCCGGGGCTTGGCCGAGGCCCGCCGGCGTGGCGGCAGATGCTGTACGTGCGGACGCCGATGCGCCCAACATGGCGGCGCCGATGCCGGCGGCCCCTACCTTCAACAGGTCTCGGCGATCCAAATTGTTGCGACTGTCGTCGGAATGGTTGTCGTGGCTCACCCTGCCCTCCAGGATACTGAATTGGATTTCCTGCACTGTTCGCGATCGAAAACCGCTGCTTTTTCGAACCTGAACGACCCGTCGTCCAGAAGCAAGGGGGGGAAAGGCGCCCGGTGCCCCGATACAGTTATTCAGGCCGCACTAGTACTAGACGGCGGTATGCGCGGACCCCCGAGGATTCGCGGGTTCACGAACCCGCGGCGGACCAGGCGCCTTGGTCAAGGCGCGTCGCGTCGCGCCGAGCGAGCGTTCATTAACGCTCGAACCGACGCAATACGAGGCACTTTTTCAGCAGCCTGCTAGGTGATTTGCTTCGTGGCTTGTTGCACATAGCGTACCGCCGTAACAGCATACAGCATCAAAACGACGTGACGTAGCAGGCCGACATGTCGCAGGTAGAAGCTTGGCGGCAACGCGCCGCCAGCTATCCATGTCAAGACGACGATTATACCGACGAGTGCCACTCGCAGGATCGCGTCCACGCGACCTGTCGACTTACGTTGCCGTAGCCATAACACGAGAAGGAGCGGCAACGCGAGCATCAAGACGAAAATCATGACGATCTGTTGCCACTGCACATCTATCGCGGCGAGATGTGTGACCCGGCCTTCGGACGACACCTTCACGACGCGGACCCCAAACGCCTCAGCATCCAACACGTAGATGTCGCCGTCGGGGCCGATCGCCACGCCTGCCGGGGCGAACAACTTCCCGCGCCCCGCCAAGGGGGTGGGGGTGGGGGTGGCGACACCGTCTGATGTCACATGGATGAGCCGGCTGCCCCGATAATCGACGACGTAGATGGCACTTTCCGGGCCGAACGCTATTCCGGCCGCAAATTCCATGTTTACGTCCCCGGCGAACGCTAGTGTCGATACCGTCCCGTCAGGTGCAACGGCCCGAATCCGAGTGCGATCCGTAACGTAGAGGATCCCATCAGATCCCAAGCTCATCGACGCAAAATGAAGATTCCCAAACTTGGCGTCGCCGCCCGTGCCATCGGCATATCCCTCGTCACTCCCGGCCAGCAGCGAGCCGTCCCCGGCCAAATCAATCCTATAGATTTGTGTTCTTCCTCGAGGCTCGGACGTGAAGTAGATGTTGCCAGCCGAATCGATGGTAAACGGATCTCCCCATTGGCCGACGTTGCCGAGTCCCGCGTCGCGCAGCTCCCGGGAGTCAAAATGCTCGGTCATTTGACCGTCGGGCGAGATCTTCCACACGATTCCGTCGTCGTCAGAGCACGTATAGATGTTTCCATCGCGGTCGATCACGAGATGGTGAGGAAGGCTCAGCCTGGGGTCGGACACGAACGTCGTCAACCGACCATCTCGATCGATCTTCATGATGTAATGCTGACCGGGGACAACGAAATACACTTGTCCTTCACGATCCACGACGATCCCTGAGCCTGGGTGGGCGTGCACTTCCGCTGCACACAGAGAAGAGAGAAGAAAAGCGATTGTTGCTGAGGCCTTGGTTGACGTCATGGCGATTTCACGGTGTATGTTGTCGACTCGCCGCCAATCTGATTGCTGGAGCGCTCATCTCATCTCCACCACCATCAGCACCGGCCGATGGTCGGACGCCAGCGGCTCGTCGATCACGCGGTACTCCACCAATTCGAACCGCTCATCGGGACGATACATGATGAAGTCGATCTCTACGCGCGGGTCGACGGATGAAAAGGTGAAGTGGTCGTCTCCCTTCATTGGAACGTGCCAGGATTGGCGCAGCAGATTCAGCACCTCGGAATCCGGCGTCGAGTTGAAGTCTCCGGCCAGGATGACCGGTATCGTCTCGTCTTCGAAAATCGACACGATTCGCTGTGCCTGCGCCAGCCGTTCCTCCGCGGTCCGATACAGATGGATCCCCACGAAAATGATCTCGGGGCCCGAGGCGCCGCCGATGCGGACCCGGCCCGCGAGGGCGGTCCGCGGTTCTTCCCCGTCCGGCAGCCTGTGGTTGGCGACTTCTTCGAACGGGTATCTGGACAGCAGCGCCATGCCGTAGTGACCGCCGCGGTACTCCATAAACAAACCGAACGCATGGTGCATTCCGGTCAACTCGCCGAGTCGCTGCGCCTGATCGATGCCATCGGTACGGGTCGTTTGGTTGTCGATCTCCTGCAAGGTGACCAGGTCGGGGTTGAGCGAGCGGATGACGCGGGCGGCACGCTCCAGGTCTACTTGGCCATCCATGCCCTCGCCGTGCTTGATGTTGTACGCCAGCACCCGGATCCTGACAGCCTGAGTGTCGCGCTCCGGCGTGACGGTGGTGGTCGGAGCAACGAGCGGGACGAGAAGCGGGATGGCCGCGACTCCCCACAGTCGGCGCAAGCGGGTCTTCATGTCCTGCGCAGCTCTTCGGTTTCGTAGAGGTCGTCGATGTCGGCCGCCGCGAGTTCCACGAGAAACCGGCCAAGCTTTTCGGAGACGGCTTCCAAGAACGCGCGGCCCTTCTCGGGAGTGGCCTTCGCCGGGTCGCCGACTCCGGTGTCCACTGTTGCTTTCTTCCAATCCCGTTGTGCCCACACCCAGCCTTCTCGCAAGGCGGTGATCCGGAAAGGCTTCGACTCACCGCGGCCGGCCTCGGCAAGCGGCCGCACGAGCCCGGGTGCGATGACCATCATCGCGCTGGTTTCCATCTCTCCCCCGTGATCGCCGGGTTCGTCGAAGTATTCGTTGAGATCGACGACCTCGTACCAATTGGTCGTGCAAAGGAACATTGCGGGAAAGTCCACCTGAATCTCTCGGATCATCTGGCGGAAGTCGTTCCCACCGTGGCCGTTCAGCACGAGAAGCTTAGGCGTTCCCGCACGCGACAGCGAATCGATCACGTCGCGCAACACGGCAAACTGCGTGCTGGGATTCATGTTGATGTCGAGCTTGATATCGAGCTGACCGGTGTTGACGCCGAACGGAATGGCTGGCAGGACCACGACCTTCGCACCGTGTTCCCACGCGCGTCGCGCGGCCTCCGCAGCCAGATACTCGGTTTCCGCGACGTCGGTAGAGTAGGGAAGGTGAAGGTTGTGCGCCTCCGTCGCGCCCCATGGAAGAACGGCCACCTCGTAGGCGGTGTCTCGTACGTCCTTCCAGGTTGCTTCTGCGAGGAGGTAAGGTTTTCCGGACATGGCGCCGTCTTCGAAGGTGGTCAGCTACATCAAACAGAAGATAGCCACGGAATCCACGGAATCCACGGACACAAGCTTTGCGAGTCGTCGCAACAAGCCGTCAGATTTGGCCCCGTTTGCACGAGGACGGACTACCCTCCGCCTCTTTCGCCGGACTACTAGAGGACTGCCCCAGCAGCGGCGCGTTGGATCCACCCGGCGACGGAGTAGCAGATAGCGGCCAAGAGAAATACCGCCGGCGAACCCATTTCCAACGCAATCAACGCCGCCAGCGGTGCGGCAACGACGGACGCGAAGCCGTTG
This sequence comes from Gemmatimonadota bacterium, assembly GCA_022562295.1. Lineage (GTDB taxonomy): Bacteria > Gemmatimonadota > Gemmatimonadetes > Gemmatimonadales > GWC2-71-9 > B3T1B10. Next base: position 1,238 of record JADFPO010000063.1, on the reverse strand, counting down.
GTCGCCCAGGCCCAAGCGGTTCGGGCCGTGTCGTCCCCGGCGAGGGTGCGAAGCCCCAAAGGAAACGGGAGTCCCATGAGGAAGGCCACGGGTGCCACCGCGATCATGCCTGCGAGAGCGCGAACCGGAAGAGGGAAGGGTTGGAAGAGGTGTACCAGCCGCAGCAAGACCGCGGCGTGAATCAGCAGAAGAAACGCGGCGGCGGCAAGAACGGCGGGACCGTGATGTACCGCCACCCGGTCCGACCAGAGGCTACCGAACCCGGAACATATAAGGAATACCGTCAATACCGCAGCCACGGCATAGATCGGATGACCAAGGAGCAGGCTGAGCTGTTGGATCGCGGCAATCTCGGCGGCCAGATAGGCCAGACCGATCGCGCCGAAGTATCCAGCCAACCGCAACGAGAATGCGCTCGGTACCCGTCGAGCACGGACTGCCACCGGCACGATAGTGAGCACCGCCGCAAGGACAATGCTCTGAATCAGTGTGGCGACGAGAGCGATGTACCCCCATTCCGCAAACGGCAACCACGTACCGCGGCTGCTTGTCAAGAAGGTGCCGATGGAACTCGGGCGGAGAAAGTGGTGCGGGTATGGTCGCGCATCACTCACCGGGTGGACGGCGAACGGATAACCCGCGGCGAAGTCCGCCGCGGCGTCCCCCCCCCCTCCCGCCGTTCCCGCAGCTGCCGCCTCGAACAGCACCGGTTCTTCCAATAGGTGAAACTCGCCGGTGGGCTGGTCGAGACCGGTGTACCAATCAACGTCGAACCCATGAACTCGCGACCAAGCTGCGAGGCTTTCGATGTCTTCCGCGCTGAACCCGGACGGCTTGGCTAAGACGGTGACCGTGGCCCAGCTCCGCATGACGAATAACCCTTCTCCTGCCGTTTCGGGTGATGCGCGATGAAGCGCCTCGGCCACTGTCAGGATCACACGCACGTTCTCGCGCGGTGGAGTTGTGAGCCAGCGGGTGATGGCGAGCACGCCGTCAGGTGTGAGATGGTCGAGGTAGCTGACGTAAGCGTCCACGGTATGGAGAAAATCCTCTCCCAGGGAATGGACCCCCGCGGCGGCCGTACCCATTCCTCCTGTCGCGCCCAGCGTGATGAGATCGAACCGTCTCGGCGTTCGCGCCACGTAACTCCGAGCATCTCCGACGATCCATGTGACGCCGACTTCTACCGTCTGCCCGCCTGCCCGCCTGCCCGCCTATCGATCGACTTCTCCCATCAC
>JADFPO010000184.1 GCA_022562295.1 Gemmatimonadota bacterium | reverse complement strand
GAGAGTCCTCTCGTGTCATCGCCAATGCCCGGTGCGAACAGCGTGTCGCCACTCGTGCGAACACTGACGTCGGTCCCCTCGGGAAACACCGTGTCGAGGTGAGCATCGACCGCCACCGTTCGTCCACCCAGCCGACCGCGGCGCAACGCGATGACGTTTCCCTCCGCGTCGATCCATACCGAATCCGCGCCGGCTTCTCGCAGCAACTCGGCGAACTTCGCCGCGCGCCGTTCTTCCATGAACGGGGGAGCGGCGATCTCGGTCAGCATCACGTGGTTGGCCATCGTGGTGGCCTCCAATTCGTCGATCGCACGGAATGCCCGCTGCACGGCCGCGTGCTCGGCGAGTTCCGCTATAGCTGTTGTTTGGGCAGCAGATTGGGCTGTCGCGTGGAGTGGTTGCAGCGTGGCGATCGCCGCTGCGGCAACGGCGAGTGTAACGCAAGACCTGCATTCCATGGAGTGCTCCTCCGGATTCAAGTGTATGGTGTGTCTCGTGGAAGGCTGCTAATCTAGGGATTTGCTACCCCGCATCGCGATCCAGCACCACCACATGCCTCGCGACACCGGCTTTCTCCGACCACAGGACAATTTCAACGCTCGCGGGCCGTGAGAGATCAACCACTCGCACGTGCCACTCGAGTTCTCGATGCACCGGATCTTCCCCACGGAAGCCCGGTAGCACTCCAAGCGAGCGGTCGGCACGGTCGTCGACCAGCTCGGCATTCGACAGTTCGAGACGAACCGTCACCGGCTTGGCGATCCGCAACACGTCATTGGCGTGGACGGTCGCGGTAGCCATCCACCCCACATTACCGACCGTGGCTCGCACGTCAAAATGACTCCCGTCTTCCGCCCCCTCCCGGTGGCGTGCCGAGGCACTGAGCACGACCACCCGCGGCAGCTTCTCCGCAAAACTCAGCACCCACCGGTTGTTCCGCTCCAACTCGTCGGCGATCATCGAATCCGGTGGGCTGGCCGTCGACCAGCGGTCCCAACCACCCAGTTGCACGAGGCCGAGTTGCGGATGGTCGTAATCATACCAGTCGATGAATCCGCTTCCACCCAGCACCTCGTCGTTCCATCGGAACAACGCCTCCTGCCCCTGTCCTATCGCATGACTCCACATTTCCGTCGTCATGGCCAAGGCGCCGAACACATTAGATCCCCAATCGTTGAACACGCCGTGCCCGGGACTCATCAGGTCGACGATCACTTGTTTTTCGTAAGCGTAATTGGCGTAGCCTGTGTACTCGATGCCCTCCTCGGCGATCGCGCGATAATCCTCGAGATCGGCACGCGGAAACTCCCAGTTCTGATCGGCGAGCGTCGGGAAGCGCAGCAGCAGGCCGCCGCTCGTATGATACGTGTGAATCGCCGCGATATTGGGTCGCGAGGTGATGTACTCTACCAACGCATGCGTCTCGGGCTCTGAGAGCGGATACGGACCCGACGCGAATTGCGCGGAACTCCAGTTAGAGGGAAAGTTGCGGTTGAGATCGACGCCTCCGACGGGGTCTTCGTTGAAGCGTCCGTCCTCATCGTTGTCGATGCCCTCCGTATAGACTTGGTAGTACGTTCCATCCGACTCCCCGGGCGGCCTGCGGACCATCCGGCGTGGGTCGTCGTCCGAAATCTGCCATGCTCCATCCGGGTCGATTACGCGCATCCGCAGAATGCGGCCATCCAGATCGAGATCTTCGGGCGGATCCTCATCGACCGCTCCGTCCCCATCCTCGTCGACCGGACGGATATTCCAGCGGTGGTTTTCCGGCGAGTCCACGGATATGGCACGACCGTCGGGATTGACGAGGGGCACCACGTAGAACACACGCGTGTCGATGAGCCGTGTGACGTCGTCGTCCACACCGTACTGCGTCAACAGATGGTTAATGAAATAGAGAGCCGCTTCGCCGCCGAGGACCTCTCCCCCGTGGATATTGCCGTCGAGATAGAACGCCGGTTTTTCGCCGGCCGGACCCGTTTCGGGATTGTTGATCTCGACCGCGAGAATGGGCCGACGGCCGCGGCTCAACCCGATCACAGTCAACTCGGCGATGTCAGAGTGACGGTCGACTATCGCCTCGAGATAATCCTGAAACTCCTCGACGGTGTGGTACTTGTCGAACGTGATGAGTGCTCCATCAACGGCAGCCGGTTCTCCCGGGCGGCACGCAAGCACGCTGCTGAAAAGAACGACGGCCAGCTTCCGGCGTACTCGCGTCATGACAGTTCCCTATTAGAACGAGTTGTGTTGCTTGATTTCATCTAGTGTCATTTGTTCCCATCACAATCTCATCACAATAGGAGTTGCTCGCGCATCGGCGGCTCTAGGCGGGCCGGATCAGCGGGTGACGCGTTCGATGACGAAGATGTCGCCGTCGTCCTCGTCACGCGTGTAGACGAATCCGTTACCGGTGGGATCCCAGGCAAAGTTGTGCACGTGCCACACGCCCTTTCCGTCGACAAAAAGTTCCGGTGTGCCGATTGGTCGCGGCAGTCCCATCTGGTCTTCCGGCGGCGCGAGTCGAAGCAGAAACACATTCATGTTGTAATGGCTGTCACCCCTCAAGAACGCCACTGCGGCCCCATCCGGCCGGACCTCCGGTTCCACGACGGGCTTCGCAAGGAGTAGAATGTCTTCACCCGTCTCGAGATGCGCCGCGCGGAGTTCCAGGTGCCCCTCGGGGGATCGACGGGTATACACCACACGCTTGCTATCGCCGTACCAGTCGAACGTTCGCACCGCAGCCAAAGCGGTGGCCCGCGGGTCGGAGCCATCAGGCTTGGCCGTCCAGAGTGCCAAACCCGTCGGGCCTTCGGTGAGGAAGCCCACGGCTTCGCCATCGGGGGAAACGTTCGGTCCCCTACGACAAAAGGGAATACTGCAACCGGCAACAGGCGCCCCCGCCCCTGCCGCGAATGGGCGTCGCTCGGCCTCACCCGGCGTGATGATCCAGAGGCTCTGCCGGCCGGCCTCCGCGCTGGTTGAGGAAAACACCACGTCGCCGTTGGGGAGCCACTCAGGCATGATATCGAGAGAACCGCTCTGCATGAGTCGATCCGCCTGGCCCAGCGTCCGATCGTACACCCAGATATCCATATCCAGGGAACCGAGTGGGCCCGAGCTATATACGATCTTCGTTCCATCACGTGAAATCCGCGCGCCATAATCGTCCGTCGTCGTACGGGTCAGGTTGACGTGGGCATCGACATCACCAGAGCCGTCGCTCCAATAGAGGTCGGTGACGTGTCCGGTCTCTCCATAGGCGATCTCGCCCGTCGGTCCCACCGCCATCGTATACACTGCCGTCAGTCCGCGCGTGAGAGACTGTACATCTCCCGTTCTCGGATTCAGCTGCCAGACATTCAACGCTCCGCTCCCGCTTCGGTTGGAGATGAAAGCGATGTTGCCGTCCGGCATCTGGCTGGGATTGAAATCGAACGCACCGTCGTCGGTCAAACGAGTAAGGGAACCATTTCCGTCCGCCGCCAATTGCCACAGGTCGCTCCGACCCAACGTACCCCGATCGAACAAGATGCTCCGACCATCCCGCGTCCACGAGGCTCCGAGATCCGACTCTCCGGCCGGGGCTCTTGTGAGACGCTCCGTTTCGCGCGTGTTGATATCCACGCGCCAAATACTCACCGACCCCGTAGAGTCACGACGGGGGAACAGCAGCTGGGTGCCGTCCGGCGACCACGCGTCGGCCCCGAGACCGCGGAACCACACGAGCTGATCGTCGAGCACCGTCGTCCGGGTATCCGCCACCTCACGTTCCTGGCCTCCGAGGGGCGGTACGATGTACACGCGCAGCCCGTTCCGGCTGCCGATGAACGCGATGTAATCGCCTTTTGGAGACCACCTGGGGGTGACATCGTCACCTGGATGATCCGTCAACCGAATCGGATTCCCTCCCGACGTGGCTATGACATACACATCCATGTGACCCTCGGCGGTGTATCCAAAGGTCATCATGCTGCCATCGGGGCTCCACGAGGGCGCATACTCCCGGCCGAGGTAGTTAGTGACCTGTCGCGTGGTTAACTCAAGTGCCGTCGGTTCGGGACCACGAGACCCCATCCACTTCAATGCCGACAGAACGATCGCTGCTGCCGTGCCTGCGAGGCCCACCAAGATCCAACCGCGACGCTTTCGGCCGGAGGCAACTGCAGGAGGGGCCTCCGACACGAGGGCCTTCGCGAAGTCTGTCGCGGTCGAGTACCGATCCGCCGGCACCTTGGCCAGGGCCTTGCGCAACGCGGCGTCAACAGCATTCGGCACGGACGGACGGATGTTGGTGATACCGGTCGGTTCCTCGCTGATGACCTTCGCGATGACTGCCTGCACATTTTTCCCGGCGAAGGGAGGGTCACCGGAAAGCATTTCGTAGGTAACGGAGGCGAGCGAGTAGATGTCCGTCCGTCCGTCCAGGTCGCGATCGCCGGTTGCCTGTTCCGGCGACATGTACGCGGGTGTTCCCAGAGAAAACCCCGTCTCGGTCAATCGATCGCCGCCGGCCTGCGTGACCGCGAGGGCAATGCCAAAATCGGCGATCACCGGTTGTCCGTCCTGGAGCAAGATGTTCTCCGGCTTGATATCACGATGGATGACACCAGTGCGGTGCGCATAGTCGAGCGCCGTGGCGACGTGCTCCGCAATCTCGATGCTCTGCTCGACGGAGAGTTGCCTCTCCCGATTGAGCTTGTCGCGTAACGATTCCCCTTCCACGTAGGGCATCACGTAGTACAGGAAGCCGTCGGCCTCGCCCGAATCGAACAGCGGCAGGATGTGGGGGTGCTGGAGGTTGGCAGTGGTCGTGATCTCTTGCAGGAACCGTTCGGCCCCCAAGACCGCTGCTAATTCCGGACGCAACACTTTCACCGCCACCTTGCGGTGGTGTTTCAGGTCTTCGGCGAGATAGACCGTGGCCATGCCGCCGGCGCCAAGTTCTTCCTGGATGGCGTAGCGGTCGGCGAGGGCGGACTTGAGGCGGTCGAAGGTGTCGGCCATTAGGGCCTAAGATGTGGTGTGATGCGGTTGTTGGGGAGTCCCGGGCTTACGAGCCCTGGCTCGGCCCCGGCGACGAGTGATTGCAGAATGCAGATTTCAGATTGCAGATCTCAGATTGCCCCTCCATCCCCTGGGCGCAGTCGTGCGTCGCCCAATCTGAAATCTAGAATCTGAAATCCCCTTCCGTCCTTCCGCCTGCGGGGTGTCGGGAAGGGCGGCCATGCGACCGGGGAGACTCGAACTCCCAAGGGTTGCCCCACAGGATCCTAAATCCGCGGCCCCTGCCGGACTAGATGTAACTAGATGACACTAAACGACACAACTTTGGGGGTTTAGGCCGCGTTCGATGCTTGAGTTGTTACATCTAGTTACATCTAGTGTTGTTTGTTCCCATCACAATCTCATCACAGTCGCGGCTAGTTCCCCACCTTCGCCTTCAACT
>JADFPO010000062.1 GCA_022562295.1 Gemmatimonadota bacterium | reverse complement strand
AGCCACCCCCGTTTTCCAGCTGCTCGTCTTCCAGGTCGATTCTCGCCCCGATGGCTGTGGGTGTCGTGAAGTCGAACGGGGTGCCGGCAACCGGAGCGATGACACCAGTCGGAATCAAGGTGGCATCGACCGGGGTAAAGTGCGCTGCGTCGATCGTGAGCACGTGCTCGAGCACGTCGCGCCGGCCGTCGCCCGCCAGGTTGAAGTACGTGTGCTGCGAGAGGTTGATAGGTGTGGCGTGGTCCGTAGTGGCAAGGTAGTCGACAACCAGCTCGTTGCCGGGTGTGAGCGTGTAGCTGACGCGAATGGACAGGGTGCCCGGATACCCCTCATCACCGTCGGGACTCGTGTGGCTGAAGATCACGGCGACGCCGCTATCGCTCTCGAGCATCTCAGCATGCCACACGATCTTGTCGAATCCGCGCACCCCTCCATGCAGATGATTCGGCCCGTTGTTGGTGGCGAGGTGATACGTTTCGCCTGCAAGCGTGAATTGCCCGTTCGCAATCCGGTTGGCGTAACGTCCGACGATGGCACCGAAGTAGGGTGAGCTCTCGACGTATCCGTCCAAATTGTCGAAGCCCAAGACGATGTCGCCAAGCCGGCCGTCACGATCCGGCACGCGGAGCGATACGATGATGCCACCGTAGGTGATGGCCCGCACCTCGACACCGCTCCCATTGGTCAACGTGAAGACATCGACCGAGTCGCCATCCGGTGTGACACCGAACGACGCGCGGCTCACCGTACCGTGCGTCGCCGGCGTTGCACCATCGGACCCACAGCCCACCACCCACACGAGCAACAGCAGAGCGCCCAATGCCCCGCGTCCTGCGCCCCACACCCCGCTCACCACGAACCCTCCCAAATCATCAATTCACTCACTCCGGTATACGCGGGACTATCGTGCTCGAAGACGACGCGAATCCGTTCGGTCAACACGGGAACGATCCGCACACGATTCAACGCCGATGCGGTCGGGTCCTCCGGCCGCCGCGTCCGCACTTGCGCCTCGGTCCACTCCTCACCGTCCCAGAACTGGACGACGTAGGCTCGCGGAGCTGCCAGACCTCGCCCGTCACCGTAAAAGTAGAGGTCCACGACCTCAACGGTTTTGGGTGTCCCGAAATCGATCGCCACCCAGTCGCGCGTATTGGGCGAACCGTAGCCGCTCCATCGATTCCGTGAGTAACGAGTGAACGCAATCTGCATGTCGTTGAGGTGACCGAGCCGATCGCCCGGCGACGTGAACGACGCCGACGCGCTGGGAAACCCGCCATCGCCGGCGTTGAACGCGATATTGCGAGCGGCCGCGGTGGGCTCAGGCAGCGGCCCGTCAGCTGTGCCCCTGCCCCTGCCCCAAGCTTCGATCTCTGCCACACCCGACGAAGCACCTACCTGATGCGCCACGACCAGGCGGATTTGGGACGTCATGATCTCCGGAAACGACACGACGTTGGCCCGGCGCCCCGTCGGCTCGCTCGGCGATCGGTGCTGTCGTGGTACGTCGACCCAGGTATCGCCATCCCAGAACTGGATATCGTAGCTTGCCGGCGGCAGGACCTCCGCTCCGTCGTCGTAGAAGTACGCCTTTACCGCCGCGATCGGCCGGCTGACGCCGAAGTCGACGGCGAACCAGTCCGTGGCGTTACCCGATCCGACGGCCGTCCAGCGGTTGGGTGGTGACGTGTGGTACCAATAGTTCCCGTCGACGGCATAGAACGGCGGAGTCGCCGGTGCACTGTACGACGCCGTGGCGACCGGGTATCCCCTTCCCCCGTTATTCACGGCGAAATTGTCCGGACGATCCACCTCCGCGGCCGTCGCCGTGGGTCCGAGCGGCACAACCATTCGGCGGATCTCCGGCGAATTTGCGATCGCGCGACCGTCGGAAAACACGGTGAGCCCCCGCGCCCGCCCCGTGCCCTTCCCATACCGGTCGCCGTTGCGATCCCACACGATGGAGATGCGGTGGCCGTGGTACGACACATCGTCGAGCGCGAAGTAGTCCCAGTCGTCGGGTACGAGCGGGTTCAGCTCCAGGGAGTCATCCGCACGCGGCCGCAAGCCGACAAGCCCTGTAATGACGAGATCGACAAAGCCTGAGTGCAGGTAGTGTTCGCTGTGATAGAACGTGTTATGCCCGTCCCAGGAACCGTTGTCGGGGTTCGCGGCCTCCGCGATGTAGGGACGCCCGTCCATGCGGTGATCGAGGGCATACAACTCGAGCAGCGTGAAGTAGTCGTCTTTCGTCACAACAGACTGTTCGTAGTTGTTGAGCAGGTTCGCGAATGCCACGAGCGTCTGCGTGGTCGCATACGGCCACTGGTTGCCGCTCCACACACAGCAGGTGGGTGAGATGAGGAATTGCGGATCGTGCCGCTCGACGGTGGTGGGTCCGAACGGCGCAAAGAAGCGTTCGGGATCCATGAGGTATTGCCACGCCGCCTCATAGCCGGGGTCGGGCAGGTTGAACTGCCAGGGCACGTAGCCCAACAGCTCCCTACCATAAACGCTCCCCGCGTACTTCCCCGTCTGGTACGTCAGGCTCTTCGCCTGCACGCCGTTCAACTCGTCAACAGCAAACTGATGGAAGAAAAAGTTGCGCTCGGGATCCCACAACTCATCCTGCACGCGCTGCTTGAGTGCGGTGGCTCGCTCGGTGTACACGCGAGCCGTCACAGAATCCCCCAACAGCGCCGCGGCCTGTGAGATCGCTCGCGCATCGGCGTAGAGATAACTATTGAGCGTCGGTCGATATCCTTCGGCGCCGGCAAACGTATCTCGCGTGAGCCGGCTGTTGATGTTGGTCTCCATCCCATCGTGCATCCCGTCCCAGCGGAACATCCCGTGTTCCGCATCCCAATGTTCGGCGATCCAGCCCTCGTACTGCTGCTCCATGTGTGGTAGCACGCCTTCGATGAATCGGTCATCGCCGAGCACGAGGTACGTCGCCCACATCGCATCGCCGTACCAGTTGCTGTAGCTCCGCGGCTCGGCGCCTGGCGTCTCGAACCAATAACGGGCGAAGTCTTCCACGATGCGCCGGTCCTTGAGCCAGCGGATCTCATAGAACTGATGACCGAGCGGGCAGCTGATACTCCCGTAGGTGCCGGACCAAAACGGCCGGTCGATGAATTCGGTAAAGGTGTAGCCCGTCTCCGGCGACCCGTAGGTCAAGTGTTTCGTCACCACCTCCCAGCGGTAGTAGTAGGTGGCATCGATCTCGGGATTGGGAGATTCGAAGAACGGGATCTTCGCTTCGTACCAGTCCCAGTCACGGTTGTCCCACCACGTCTGGCGGTCGAGGATCTGCTGTTTGTCGAGCACGGATCCTCGCGAGCACGCAGTGACGATCGCGAGGACGACGGGAATGATGAGACGTGTTCTCATTGCCAAAACCAGTCCGCAAGGGTGGCGGGGGATCGGATGGACGCACGGAGAATGTGCACGTTTTTCGGGTGCTCCTCCAGGCCCGCGCTGGACGAACGGCGCAGGTGACAGGATATTGCGGTGAACCCTCGGAGGTTGTCATGCACGTTCTCGGCGCGACCCTGCACGCGGCTCTGTCCCTGGCGATTACGGCGCCGATAGGCTCGATCGATACCCTTACAGTCCGCAAGTTTCCGATCGAACTGTCGCCTCTCGCACTTCACGGTGACGTGCGCCCGCGGCAATATGTGGGAGTGGTCGGTCGCAAGGCGGCCTGGCTGGGCTATGAGACCGGCGAGGCAGAGCTTTGGGTCCACCCCCTCAAGCTCGCCACCGACTTTCGACTGGACTTCAAGATTCCCGACTACGTCGAGGCCGTTCCTGGCACCAGCGTGGCCCGCACAGTCGAGATCCGGCCGGAGCTGACTACCATCACGTACTCGCACGCCACGTTTACAGTCCGGCAACACATCCTGGCGCCCCTGAACGAACCCGGGCTCCTCGTGTTGCTCGACGTGGAGACGTTCCGCCCGCTCGAGATCATCGTGAGCTTTAAAACCGTGTTCCAATACGCGTGGCCGGGAGCATTCGGCGGACAGTACACATTCTGGGACACTGAAGAAAAAGCGTTCGTCCTCTCGGAAAGTCGCCGCGAGCTGAATGGCATCATCGGATCGCCGTGGGCGGCGAGCGCATCATCGCATCCCGCGCATGCCCTAGCGGACGCACCCAACATGTTCACGATTCCCATCGATACGGCGAGAACGCGGCGTGAGTTCGTACCCATCGCGATCGTCGCCGCCACAGCACCACGCGACTCGGTCTACACGATCTACCGGAACTTGATCGCGAATGCGGAGCGTCTCTATCGCGAACGGCGGGCACACGTCACCGATCTCCTGAGCCGAACGACTTCCATCGACACGCCCGACGACGAGTTGGATCTCGCACTCGAGTGGTCCAAGGTGAATCTAGACGAGCAACTCGTCTGCAACCCCGACCTGGGGTGCGGGTTGGTGGCCGGATGGGGAACGTCGGGAACGAGCACGCGCCCGGGTTTCGGGTGGTTCTTTGGTGGGGACGCCGCGATCAACACGTTCGCGATGGACGCAACCGGCCAGTGGGACGTGACCGCGCAAGGCTTGAGATTCCTCGCCGAGTACCAGCGTGACGACGGGAAGATCACGCACGAGATCTCGCAGAGCGCCGGACGGATCCCGTGGTTCACCGACTTCCCCTATGCCTACTTCCACGCCGACACGACGCCGTACTGGATCGTGGCGGTCTGGCGCTACTGGCGCGCCAGCGGTGACGGTGGTTTGGTGCGGGAGCTGTGGCCCGTCATCGAGCTGGCTTACGCGTGGTGCCTGAGCACGGAAACCGACGGTGACGGCATCATCGAGAACACCACCGGCGGTGTCGGGGCAATCGAGGTCGGGGCGATTGGCGAGCGGCTGCATCAGGATATCTATCTCGCCGCCGTATGGATCGCAGCACTGCAGGGAATGCAGGAGCTGGCCACGTTCATGGGTGACGACCGCCTCGCGCGCGACGCCGCAGCGTTGCACCGAACGGCGCTGACAACCCTCAATCGGGACTACTGGCGTGAAGATGAGGGTCACCACGCGTTCGGCATCCTCCAGTCGGGAGGCACGAACGACAACCTGACCGTGTGGCCCGCCACCGCCGCCGCGTTTGGTCTCCTCGATCCGGAACGTGCGGCGTTGACCTTGCGGAAGCTTGCCGCCGACTCCATCAGCAGCGACTGGGGCGCCCGAATGCTGTCGACCGGAAGTCCGCTCTACGATCCGGTGCACTACAACATGGGCGCGGTGTGGCCGTTCGTGACGGGCTTCGTGAGCTGGGGCCAATACAACTATCGGCGGCCGTGGTCCGGCTACCCACTCGTCGATGCGCTCAAGCAGATGACATTCGACTGGGCACGCGGCCGGCATCCGGAACTGTTGTCGGGCCGATACTACCGACCACTCGACGAGGCCGTGCCGCACCAGTTCTTCGCGACGTCGATGCTCGTCTCGCCGTTGCTGATGGGCACGTTCGGATGGGAACCGGACGCGCCCCACCGGCGCGCGCGTCTCGCGCCGCAGCTCCCACCCCAATGGGAACGCACGACGGCCCGGAACCTGCGCGTGGGAGTGACCTCCATCGACGTGGAGTTCGAGCAGGGAGCCGAGCGTTTCGTCGCAACGATCGAGGCGCGCGGCCCGGCGATCACACTCGAGCTTGCCATTCCCATTCCACCAGGTGCCCGCGATGTGCGCTCGTCACTACCCGGAGAGTCGAGCACCGCGGAGCTGTACGTCGTGAGTGTGCAACTCTCCCAAACACCATCGCGCATCGAGATCGAATGGACGGGCGGCCTGCTGGTGGAGCCACCGACGATGGTGCTGCAGCCGGGTCAGCCGAGTCAGGGGCTCCGGATTCTGGATTATGCCTACGCGAGAGATCGGTGGGTACTGCTGGTCGAGGGAACGGCAGGCCGAACGTACGAGGTTCGGTTGCACGGCGAGACGATCTCGAGTTTGGATGGCGCGGAGATGGTCCGACGCGACGGCCCGGTCAACACGATTGCCGTAACGATTCCAACCGGGAATGCGAGGGAGACGGCGGAAATCGTCATCTACCGATGACCAGGTGTGATGCTCGCAGCTCACCGCGAAGACTCGCTCGGAAGCCACATGACATTACCTGACGATCCGACCATCTGACCGCCGGGTTGGCGTGAGGTGTGGTGTGGGACCGCCGGGTGATAGCATTCATACACGAGACACTAGGACGAGATTTATGGCGAAAGTCGTTCCAAAGCGTGTGACAGCTGAGATCAAGGGGGACTTTGTCGTCTTCCTTATCGGCATACGAATCAACAAGCTCTGGAAGATTCATAAGTGGCTTCCCGTGTTCCGGGCCATGCCGCGGATGATCCGCGAGCTTGAGCAACGTCCCGAGTCAGGGTTCCTCGGCCACATCATGAGCTTCGGCGTGATCGTTCAGTATTGGCGGTCATTTGACCATCTAGAGGCGTACGCGCGGGACGTCGACCAACTGCATTGGCCTGCCTGGGTCGACTTCAACAAGCGAGTCGGCGGAAGTCGGGGAGACGTGGGTATCTGGCACGAGACCTACAAGGTCCGCGCCGGCGAGTACGAGTGCGTGTACAGCGGGATGCCACCCATCGGGCTAGCGAAAGCCAGTTCGACGACGGACGCTGTGGGGCAGCTTGAGTCTGCCCGGGGTAGGATAGAGACCCCGAGGCACGCGTAAAAACGCAGGCTTTCGGCGCGGGGCTGGGTGGGAGAGAGGCGCCGGGCAGATTCGACCCGAATGCCACGAGTCTTCCGACGAGTGGCGAGGACCGAGAGCGGCGCGGGGCCGCTGTCGCGAGCCCCAGCGAGCGACAGAGGCGCCGGGCAGATTCGAACTGCCGAATAGAGGTTTTGCAGACCTCCGCCTTACCACTTGGCTACGGCGCCGGGAGAAACAAGATCGCCAGGCCCGCCCCGCATCTCAAGGTCGGCTCCACCCCTCCAGTTGACGGTCCTGTGCCAAGAACCCGACTAACCGGCCGCCTCCCGCGCCGCCAACTCCTCATCGCGCAACTCCCGCCGGAGAATCTTGAGCACCGTGCTCTTGGGAAGGCTGTCTCTGAATGCGATTTGTCGAGGGATCTTGTAGGCCGCCAGACTCTCACGGCAATGCGCGATGAGCTCGTCAGCCGTCGCGTCGTGCGCGGGCTTCAGCACCACAAACGACTTCACCGTCTCGCCGCGTTTCTCGTCGGGGACGCCGATCGTGGCCGCCTCCAACACGGAATCGTGCGACATCAACACACGGTCGATCTCGTCGGGATACACATTGTACCCGCTGCAGATAATCATGTCCTTCTTGCGACCGACGATGCGGAAAAATCCGTCCTCGTCCATAACGGCGAGGTCACCGCTGTAGAACCAGCCGTCTTTGATCGCTTCCGCTGTGGCCTCCGGCCGTTTCCAGTACCCCTTCATGATCTGAGGTCCGCGCAGGAGCAACTCCCCTTCCTCGCCGACCGGCATTTCGGTGACACCGTCATCCATGTCCACGATCTTGGCATCGGTGTCCGACACCGGCACGCCGACACTTCCCTTCTTGCGGGTGCCATGGAACGGGTTGGAGTGAGTCACCGGAGACGTCTCGGTGAGCCCAAACCCCTCGGCGATCCTGGCCCCGGTGAGCTTCTCGAACCGCTCCATCACTTCGACGGGCAACGGCGCCGAGCCCGAGTTGCACATCTTGATGCACGAAAGATCGAGCTGATCCACACCGGGCTTCTGGTTGATTGCGTTGTACATCGCCGGCACGGCGGGCAGGAGCGAGACGCGATGCTTCACGATCGCCTTGATCATTGCGTCGACATCGCGCGGGTTCGGGATCAAGACGATGTGGCCACCCTTGTAGATCGGGAACAACATCGACAGGGTGATGCCGTAGATGTGAAAATACGGCAGACACCCGAGCCACGTCTCGATGCCGTCTTCCAGCCCCGTGCCCCACGCACCGACCTGCTGAGTGTTGTATGACAGATTGCGATGCGTGAGCATCGCGCCCTTCGACACTCCCGTTGTTCCGCCCGTGTACTGCAACATCGCTACGTCGTCCAACCCAATGTCGACCGGCGGCGGATGTGGTGCGGTTCGTCGAATCAACTTCCGGAAACGATGCACCGTCGGCCCTTCCTCGACCTTGGCGATCATCGGCGGGGTCGTCTTTTTGAGCTTCAGCGGTGCGAGAAAGTTGAGCGGGAAGCCGAGGTACTCCGGAATGGACGCGACGATATAATGGTGAACGCCGAGCCGCTCGCGAATGGGCTTGACGCGTCCTTCATACAAGAAGTCCATCAACAGTGCCACCGTCACCCCGGCGTCGTTCCACTGGTGTTCTATCTCGGGCGCTGTATAGAGCGGGTTGGTGAGCACGGTGCTGGCCCCGAGCCGCAGGGTCGCAAAAATCGCAATCACGGTCTGGGGAAGATTGGGCATCTGGATGGCGACGCGGGAACCGGGAGCGACGCCAAGCTCCGCAAGCGCCGTCGCCAACCGATCGACCTGTTCTTTGAACGCGCCGTAGGTCAGCGTGGCGTTTTGAAAGGTGAGGGCGGGGCGGTCGCCGTAGTTGGCTGCCGCTCGGACGAGCATCTGAGGCAGCGTGATCTCGTCGTACGACAACGAAGCGGGAACACCCTTTTCGTAAGACTTGTGCCAGCGACGCTTTTCCATCGATTCTCCGCTCGCGAGTGACACAGCAACAATGTCTCCTCTAGCGGGACGGCGTCAATGGCGCGCCGCTAGCGCTCGCTCAACAGGGTCACCATCTCCTCATGTCCCTTCGACGCGGCCATCGCCAAAGCGTCTTTCCCATCGTCCGCACACAATGCGAGATCCGCACCGTGGTCGAGCAACACCCGGGCCATTTCCGTGCTGTTCTGCATCGCCGCCGCGTGAAGTGCGGTGAACCCCCCTTGTTGCCGCGCGTTGGCGGGCGCTCCGGCCTCGAGCAACAACGTCACGATTTCGGCCGACCCGCTCGCCGCAGCGCTGTGTAGCGGTTGCACCGCCGTGTCGTTCAACGACACGGTGGCAACATCGGCACCCTGTTCCACCAACAGCCGTGACGTTTCCGGGTGTCCGAAGAAGGCGGATAGGTGGAGCGCGGTGAATCCGTCGGCCGATCGCGCTTCCGACAAGGAAGAGTCCTGCGTAATGAGTTCTCGCACGCGATCGGTGCGCCCCAGCGCGGCCGCCTCGAACACGTCTACCGGCGCGCCAGCGTCCAGCAGCACTTCGGTCATGTCGTTGCGACGGTGATAGAGCGTCATCAGGAGTGCCGAGACACCCTGCCCGTTGCGCGCGGCCGCCACGCCGGTGTCCGTGGCGACCAATGTCCGCAGCCGCTCCACATCGCCCGAGGAGATAGCCTCGAACACGTCGGTGGATTCCATGCAACCCTCGATTTATTTAGTTAGGCTAACTAAATTATAATGTCATGACCCGACGCGCTACCCCGTCTGAGGTGGCCGACCGCCTCCATTCCGCTGCCATCCGCCTGCTCCGGCGGGTGCGCCACACCGACGATGCCTCGGGCCTGACGCCGGCGCGACTCTCCGTCCTGTCCGTACTCGTGTTCGCCGGCCCCCAAACCCTGGGAGACCTGGCACGTGCGGAACGGGTCCGTCCTCCCACGATCAGCAATCTCGTCAGTGGTCTCGAGCGGGCGCGGTTGGTCCGGCGAACGGCCGATCCGGAGGACCGGCGCATCGTGCGGGTGGCCGCAACGAGGCGTGGCCAGCGAATCCTCGAGCGGGCCCGCCGGTTACGGCTGGATTTCCTAACCAACAGAATGCAGCGGCTCAGCAAGACGGAGCTGGCCACGCTCGATCGGGCCGCCGGCATCATGGAGCGGGTGTCGGTGGAATAGGTGTCGAGAGGCGGGCGTTACTGGTACAGGCGCAGGCTCTTGAAGAAGAGCGACCACGCGAACCAGAACCCCACGTACGCGTCCGTGATCGGCTCCAGCTGCGCACCCGCGAGCTGACCCTCTAAGGCGGTGCCCATCTCGTTCCAGATTGTGCCGGTCTCCCGATCCCGCATCGTCAGCGGGTTGGCAGTGACCACTTCGAAGGTGAGGGGCTCGCCGTTGACGGTCCGGTCGAAAGCATTGGCGGTGCCGAACGCGTCCTGATAGGTGATCAGCAATGCCCGCTTGCCGACCGAATCGTTGACCGTTACGGCGGGGCCCTGCTCGGCCAACCCCTTTAGAGAGTACACGATTGCATCACAATCGGTGAAGGGCCTGCACTCCACCCCCTGCGACCACCCATCGATCACGCCGAGCACCACTTCCTTCGGCGGCAGCAGGGGATTCCACCTGACCCCTTCCGCGAGAAACGGCACCTGCTCGTTGGTGAGATCGCGATAGTCCCCGTAGGGGTAGCCCCTGTAATCCCGGTCGAATCCGGTATTCGTCGTCACCACGGTCGTGTTGGGGTGCAAACGCTTCCAGTGTTCCAACGTCGTCTCGAGGGCATTGATGCGATCGAGCCCCTTCCCGCGCTCCACACCGCACTGCGACCCAAGCATCATCTGCGTCCACAGGCTCTCCGATTCCCGATCGAACATCATCAGGTTGCTGCGGTACAGCACGCCTGACACGCCGAACTCCCTCGTCTGCCCGTCCACCCGCGGATCGAACGCGATGCCCGTCCCCGTCAACGGGCAATAGCTGACCAGCACCGGCTGGCCCCCCAGCGTGTCATTCACGATTTCGTGGTACCACATGACTGGCAACGGGTACGCTCGAGCGGCGCCATTCACCACGACGCCGATCACGCGGTCGGAATCCAGCAGTCCCGCGGGCGTCTGCCCGGGAGACCCGAGGTTGGGCCGCACCAGTGCCGGAATTTGGTCACGTCCCACGCCGCCGCTGAAGATTTGACTGAGCGGAATGCTGCACGTGAAATCCGGCTGGGGCCCGCCGTCGTCCGGGGCAGCAGGTGTAGACGAGTCGCCGCACGAAGCGGCCAATACCACCGCCGCGGTCAGCCAAGCTTTGTTCTGCCTCATGTCCGGAGAATCGCGGGGGATTCCAAATGGTTCCACGCGACCGGCCGTGTGTGCGCCCCAGAGAGGAACGGGGAGCGCCGGCCCGCAGCGGCGCCGTCCCGCGAGTCGCGTTCTATCCCCCGGCGCGCCCCCGCCCCTCCAACTCGCTTAGCCTCCGCTCGATCTCCATCAATTTGTGCAGAATGATTACATGGGTCTTCTTGACATCGATCCCCACCGGACTGTCGCTACTGGTTATCTCTGCCTCGATGCGAGCGTACTCGTCTTCGGGAACGTGCATGGCGGGCCTCGGAATGTGAGGGGTGGGCGCATCCAAAACGCAGCCTGATCCTGCGACTGCCGCCAGCGCTGCGGCTTATAAAGATAACGTCAGGGAGGGTCCCACGGTCGGACCGTGCAGGTCGCTCAATCCAACACCAACCAGCCCGCCCGACCCTTCGGAGACTGCACGTAGAGGAACCCACCGAAGCTCCCTAACACAAATACATGCCCACCGGGGCCAAGGCTATCCACCACCGCGCCACTCGCCAGGGGTCGATCCAGAAGGACGCCACCGTCGGTGAGTTCCGCGTGCCGCAGCGGTCGGCCGGCCGACTCCATAGACTGGGCAAGAACAAACCCCATCGTCGCGTCGGGCAGCACCACCCGGTACCAGCCGCCCGATCCACCGACGACCAGCATCGGCGTATATCGATCCAACGTGCGTAGCGGCGTCGCCCGGGTGCTCGGCGTCGCCCGCAGGCGCAATCCGTCGACCGTCGTACGCGCCCAGGCGCCGACCCGTGCCGTGTCGGCCGTGAGCCGCGGCGGGGTGGACGGGACGGCCCTCAACGCCGGGAAAGGATCGTACGGCCCCCGACTGTAGATTCCGAAGTGCAGATGGGGTGGTGTCGTTCGCGCGTTACCGGTGTTGCCCACGAAGCCAAGCGTGTCGCCCGCCCGGACGGAGTCCCCACGCCGCACCACCTGCCTGTCCAGATGGGCGTAATACAGCGACTGGCCGAAAACATCCCTCAACCACACCACCTTCCCACCCAAACCGCCGGTTCTCGTCGAGCGCACCCGCCCGTCCGTAGCCGCAACAACCGGCGTTCCCCGCGGAGCGAAGATATCGACTCCATGGTGCTCGCGCCCGCCACCGTCGCGCGGATCTCCGAACACACTACGAATGGAGCTGATATCCCGTCCCTCTACCGGGAACGTCAATGAAGCGGCGCGAACGATTCTGATTCGGTAACGTCCACCCCGAAGCAGTTCGGGCTGCACCCGCACTACGTACTCTCCCCCGCGTCGCACGAAATACGCCAGGCGCGGCGGCGCCAGCGTGTCCGCGAATGCCTCGTGCCGGTGGGGCCTCAGCGTATCGTCCCGTGCGCGAAAGAGATCGAGAAAGATACGATTGCGTTGGCCGCCCGCGGCGTCACCGTCCCCATCGATTTCAACTTCAACCAGCAATACCTGGCCCCGATCCACTTCCACGCGATAGCCCATGGCGGCTGCCTCGAGAGGATCGAGATACCCTATCTCCTCGTACGGGGGTTGGATTCGAAGCGCCTTGGTAAGGGCTTCTCGGCTCGCCGTGATCCATTCGTACCCGAGCGCCGTTCGCTCCAGACCAACCTCCCGAATGGCGTACTCGTAATGCTCGTGCGGGGTCATGGGGTAGAAGGCCGGCGTAGTGTCGCTGTCGCGGCCACCACACCCGGCGGCGGTGAGAAGCCCGGCGGCGACCCACCATGTCCTGGTGGGGTCGCGCCTAAGAGCAAATCCTGAAGGCATCGAGGCGGCTGGCGGCTAGAAGAAACTCAAACCGGCTGACACCGTGAAGCCTACGGCTCTCATCGGAGGGTGCTCATGGAGTGTTTCTGGTCCGCATGATATGCAAGATAATGAGATTCAGGTGTCCTCCCCACTATCCAGGCAATACGACACCGCCCATCAATTGTTCCCCAAACGGACGAGGCCCGCCCAAACGGGCAGGCCCTTCCGTCGAAAATCTATGAACCTCACGTCGGGCTAGGAGCGATCACCGACGGCTATTGCATCCATCTGCTCCCTTGGGTACCACGATCGTTCGCGGCCAACTGGGGCGCCCGCGCTGAGACTGTGGCCTTCTGCTCGTCACTGGCCCGGCAACACCGGCCGGAGACGCGTGCGGCCTTTGTGGATTTCCCACCCATCGGCGGAAGGTCCGCGGCAAAAACTGTCGGACGCAGTCGGTTCGATTGTCTCAACATGGTCACTTCTCCAAGCCTACCGTTCTCCGAGTGCCACTCCTTCACCCCCCACCCCCGGACACCACCTCAGCGCCCGCTTCGTCCCCTTGGCAAGTCAACCGTCACGCCTTCCCTAAGCAGGAACGATGCCAACACGCGGATAGTACCATAAACCCAATATCGACAACATGTTACACTATCACATCCTTTGAACGGATGGTGCCGTGTGTCCTCTCCTGGTTACAGCTCAGTGGACGGGTGACGCCGTGGCGTGGCCCGACGCACACCGCGCGGCGCATCAGCCCAGCTGTCCCAAGCGGAGAGGACCGGGCGCGGCCACGAAGGAGGGGGTGGCAGCTCCACTTAGTCCCCGCTATCCTCGGCTCATGCACCAACCGACCCGTCGGATCGAGCCGGCTGATACCAAGCGAAACCGTGCCCTGGCCTGGGTCGAGTCGTTTGAGCCATGCGGCAATCCGCGGCACGAGCGGGGGAGGGACCTCACACTCGAACTGCTCCAGCGGTCTCCCGATCCGTTCGATCGGGCGGACTATGAGCTAGGGCACATAACGGCTAGCGCGGTGGTGTTTTCACCCGATCGGGCACGGGTACTGCTGGTCTTTCACAACCGCCTCCAACTCTGGCTGCAGCCGGGGGGCCACGTGGAGCGGTCGGACCCCGACGTGTTGGCAGCTGCCCGTAGGGAGGTCATGGAGGAGACGGGGGCGGCACTGTATCCGCCGGACAACCCACAGCTCGTGGGTGTTGACGTCCATGACATTCCACCTGCACGAGGTGAGCCTCGTCATCTCCATCACGATCTCGTATTTCGCCTGGTGGCGCGGAGGGAGAAAGTGCAAGTCTCATCCGAGTCCAGATCGGTGGCCTGGTGTCCGGTGCAAGACCTGTCGGATTATCAAGCGGACGACGCCCTGCGAGGCGTCGTCGATCGGGCCATTCGAGAGGGTTGAACCGGTCTCATCCCGGAGCGAAGCGTCGGGTGAACGGCCCGCTCAGCGGCCCGGTCACCATCACTCGCTGGCGGTAGCCACGGGCGGTTCCCAAGAAGTACATTCTCTCGCTGTTGGAGACAACTTGAGCCCTCGTGACTGCAGGCATGGAGTAAGGGAGAGATATGGCTGTTCTGGATCGTTTTCTCAACCTGATGTTCGAAAAGGAAGCGCAGGGACTTGTGCTGGAAACGGACAAGCAGGTCCTGCTCAAGTCCGACGGCGGCAAGCATCCAATTTCGAAGGATCCCCTTGCCACACCCAAGATCCTGGGGCTTGTGCGGGAAATCATGCCTCAAGGAATGCGCCCGCAACTGGACGGAGGCGACGGGAGGCTCGCGTTTGGCTATTTGCTGGGCGACCATCGGGTGGACGCCGAGATCGCGCGAACGGGCGACCTGATAACCGTGGTCCTGGCGCCAGCCCGGCAACGACGCTCGAGCGCGGCCGCGTCTGTGCCGGCAGAGGCTTTGTTGATGGACAAAACGCCGGCGCGGGCATCGGCCCCAGCCACCACGCAACCCACGGCCCCATCGCCGGCTCCTGTTGCCGACGACACGGGCGAAGACGCCGTATCTGCCGGTGAAGCGGCGGATCGCGCCGAATCGCGGATACAGGGGCTGTTACGGTTTCTCGTAGAGTCCGATTCGTCGGACTTGCACCTCCGGGTGGACCTTATTCCCACCGTCCGTACACACGGCGAGTTGAAACCGATGGACGGACACGACCCGCTAAACCCGGAAGATATCGAGAGCATGATCTACGCGATCATGCCCGATCGCAATCGACAGGAGTATGAGGAAACCAACGATACCGACTTCGCCTACGAAATTGTGGGCCTCGCGCGGTTCCGCGCCAATGCATTGCGAGACCGGAAGGGTCCAGCAGCGGTATTCCGCGTCATTCCCACCGAGATCATGACGGTCGATCAACTGGGCGTGACGGAGGAGGTGCAGAAGCTCTGCTATCTTACCAAGGGATTAGTGGTGGTCACGGGTCCCACGGGAAGCGGCAAATCGACCACGCTTGCAGGCATGATCGATTTGATCAACACCACCCGTACGGATCACATCATCACGATCGAAGATCCGATCGAGTTCGTGCATCCCAACAAGAAGTGCATCGTCACGCAACGCCAGGTGGGCAGTCAGACACAGTCGTTCAAGCGCGCGCTTCGCGCGGCCTTGCGCGAGGATCCGGACATCATTCTGATCGGGGAGATGCGCGACCTGGAGACTGTGGCCATTGCGATCGAAACCGCCGAGACGGGTCACCTCGTATTCGGCACGCTCCACACCACCACCGCGGTCAGCACCATCGACCGCATCATCGATCAATTCCCGTCGGACCGCCAGGCTCAGATCCGTGTGATGCTCTCCGAGTCGCTGAAGGGAGTGATCGCACAGGTATTGTGCAAGAAGATCGGCGGCGGGCGAGTTCCGGCACGCGAAATCCTACTCGCGAACGACGCGGTGTCGAACCTGATCCGCGAGAGCAAGACATTCCAGCTTCCATCCATCCTACAGACACAAAAGAAACTCGGTATGATCAGCCTCAACGACTCGCTCTGTGATTTGGTGGACAACAAGCTCGTGGAACCCGAGGAGGCGTACATGAAGGCTGCGGACAAAGTCGCGATGCAATCCGCATTGAAACAGCGGGGTATAACGCTGAACTTCACGAACTGATTCGAGCAGCCGCGCGATCCGGATTCAAAACGAAAAGCCCCTGCCGGTGCTGAGCACCCATCGGCCACCTCTCCGACCGTCACCGAACTGATACCCGACATCGATACGCCCGATGTTGACGCCGGTGGCACGCGTGGCGCCGGTGCGAAGGCCAAAACCAACGTCCCCCCCGAAACGCGGCTCGTCGCCGTCGAACCACGCGCCCCCGTAGTCGACGAAGCCAGCAAATCCCAACCCAAACAACCCGACCAGATCGTCCACCAGGAACACGCGGTGTTCGAAAGTGCCCCACACGGTCCGGTCGCCGGTAAACGCGTGGGGCCCAAAGCTGCGCGGCCCGACCCCGTGGCCGATGTCGAACTCACGCCCCGGCGCGGGCCTTTTCATCATGCCGGCTTCGACATGCAAGAAGGTGGCTTGGCGGCGAATCAACTGGCTGCCGACGGTGAACGATCCGGCCACGCGGCCGGAGTCGAGGCCAACACTCGTGAACAATCCGCTGGCGACCGCGGCCAGTCGCACGAATCCCGACGGAATGGAGGCGGCCGTCGACACGAACAACGCCGGTCCGACACCGTCCCGTTCGTACCCGAACGCCGAAGGCGCCAGCCAGGCCGACAATCGCACAACCGTACTGAGGTCGAGATCCTCGGTCTGCGAGAATCCATTGAAGTGCGTCACCACCTTGAAGTTGGCGCGCCGGTATTCTAGGAACGCGCCCACCGCACCGGTCACAGTATCGGGGATGGCCAACAGCGAATCGCTCTGCAGGAAAATCTCCTCGCGCTTCACTTGCGCCGACACACCGATGCGGATGTACTTGCCCGTCTCGGCGATCGGCGCGACCGCCGCACTGATACGGTTGAAGAACGCCCGTCGCTGAAACAACACGACTTGGGGGTTCGCGTCGTCGGGCGTTCTGAACTGCAAGACGCGTTGGTCGGCTCGTTCGCCCACGACCTCCACGGCTCGCCTGTCGCTGAAAGATCGAAAGGGATCTCCGATCAACCATCCGCCGCGGCGGCCGTCGGACAAATTTTCATAAAAGCCGCTGAAGGTTACGCGGCTGCTGAAGAGCCGGTTGATTCGCGTCGCCAGCGTGACGGCGTTACGATCCGGGTCGCTGCGATAGCTTGCGCTGACGAACGTAGCTCGCCCCAGGAAATTCAGCTCCGAAATCCCAACCAGCCACGTGAATGTGTTTCCCGTCGATCGTCCGTTCAACGCGAGCTGGGTACTCCATCCATCGGCGGTCCGCACCACCACGGCCAACTTACCCTCGACGCGCAGAGTATCGATGAGGACATCGCGAAACACACCGAGCGATCGCAGGTTGCGCTCGGTTTCGGCCATCGTAGCCAGATCGACAGGGTCCCCGACCTCGAACAGCAGCTCGCGGCGCACCACTCCAGGACGAGTCTTCACGCGAATCGCGTTTGCAATGCGGAACGCCGCGTTCGCTTTGGCTTCGGCTTGGCCGAAGACGTTGTTCGTAATTACGATGATGGTGTCGATCACTGGCGCCCGCGGTGGCGCCTGCTGAAGCGCCCCGGCGGGCTGGGGACATGTCGTCGCGATTACAACGGCTGCCATGAGATGACGCATGCGAGTAAGAAGGGGTTGCAGGTGGAAAAACGGAAGGGACCGTCTGCCGTGCCGGCCCCCCTGGTAATGAGAGAAGCGGTACTGCCGACAACAGTTCCCCATGGGGCCGTGCGCAAGATGCCGGCCGACGAATTGGAACGCTACTGAATCACATCTGCGACCGAATCGACCACACGGTCGGGCGTGATCGTACTCGACTCGAGGACGTCCGCGCGAAACTTGCCCGTCCGCACCAACCATGCAGAGAGCCCCGCTCGCTGCGCCCCCTCGATGTCGTTCCACAGGTCGTCGCCAATCATCACCGGGCGCTCGCCATCGCGAAACGGCCGGCGGAGGCCGAGGCTGAGCACGACGGAGTCGAAGAACGTGACCTGGGGTTTACCGCACAGCAGAGCCTGCACGCCCGTCGCGTACTCGAGACCGGCCACGTACGCTCCGGCGTCCAGCTCCAGACCCTGCGGCCCCATCCAGTACCGGCCCTTGTGCAGAGCCAACAGCAGAGCGCCATCCATGACGTAACGAAAGGCCTCGTTCAAGAGCGCCGGAGTCCAGTCGTTTCCCAAGTCGCCCACCAACACGGCCCCCGGCCGAGCGGTACATCGCTGGGAACTGACACCGCCACATAGGGAAAACCCCTCGAGATCGTCGAGCAGGTCGCGGGCCACGAACGGGCTGATCAGCTCGATGCGGCGCTCATGCAGCACCGTGCCGGCCGCGATGGCCGGAGTAAACAACTCCTCGTCGGCGACGGCAAAACCAAACGAGGCCAGGCGATCGGCGACCGCCCGACGACTTGTACGTGTGGTATTGGTAACGAACCGTAGGGGCACTCCCCGGCTCCGAAGCGTTCCGACCGCGTCGACGGCGCCGGGGATGACTCCTTCGCTGGTGTAGAGCGTCCCGTCCAAGTCGAACAGGAACGCAGAGGTCAAGTCAATACCGGCCGAGGTATCGCTTGATCTCCCAATCGCTGACACCAGCCGAGTACTCCTGCCACTCCTGCCGCTTGGCTTCGGTGAACCGGTCGCAGATGTGCTCGCCGAGCGCGTCTTTGATCACAGCGTCCTTGTCGAGGCAATCGAGCGCTTCGTGCAGATCGCGGGGCAGTTCATCGATGCGGTGCTTGCGTCGCTCGCGATGGCTCATGGTGAAGATGTTCTTGTTGACCGGATCGGGCGGGCTCAACTCACTGCTGATGCCGTCCAAACCAGCCGCGAGCTGCACAGCCAATGCCAGGTAGGGATTCGCTGCTGGGTCCGGCATACGAAGCTCACACCGCGTGCTCTGTCCGCGTTTAGCCGGAATCCTGATCAACGGTGACCGATTGCGCATGCTCCACGCGAGGTTGGTGGGCGCCTCGAACCCGGGCACCAGGCGCTTGTAACTGTTCACCAACGGATTCGTGACGGCCACAAATCCGCGCGCGTGCTTTAGCAGGCCGGCGATATAGCTCAACGCCACCGTGGACAACTGCCACTCGGTATTCGGCGCGAAGAACGCGTTCGTTTCACCTCGAAACAGCGACTGGTGGGTGTGCATCCCCGAGCCACTGGCGCCTTCGATTGGCTTCGGCATGAACGTTGCCAGGA
>JADFPO010000183.1 GCA_022562295.1 Gemmatimonadota bacterium | reverse complement strand
AGTCGTTCGAAGGTGTCGGTCATCGGTTGGTAAGATGCGACCTCGGCTACGATCGCGCGAGGGTCGCTGAGTTTGAGCCACGGATTTCACGGAAACAAACTGACATGCACTGATGGGTCGGCAAGCTGAGAGGTGGACAGAGGGTGAGGATTGAAATGTCGGGCGGAGCCTGCACTGCCGCCAAGCCTACCCATCCAAACATCGTTCCATTGCACACGTTCGGCGAAGCGGCTGGACACAACACCGTTCAATTCGGGCTGGGGTCGGCCCTACGCTTGACATCTCCGGGCTACCAGAGTCATTTGACCGCCTAGACTCGCAAGAGACGCACCGGATCTCCAGCCGCAGGATCGTCGTGCCATGAAAACATCCACTCTTCGAAACGCGATCGTCTCGGCCCTGGTCGTCGCGACGCTCGTACCATCCAGGTCCGCGAAAGCCCAATTCCGCGAAGTGCCTCCACCCCCGGCGTACGCGCTCCGGAACGTGACGGTCGTTCATGCGGATGGACGTCAAGAGGCCGGCATCAACGTGGTGGTGCGCGGTGGTCTCATCGAAGCCATGGGTGCAGGGGTCGAGATCCCCGGTGACGCACAAATCCTCGAGGGGGACTCGCTTTACGTTTACCCCGGCATCGTGGATGCTCATGGAAAAGCGGAGGTCGCCTTCCCAGAGATCGAGCGGGGCGACAGCGTGCGCTCTTGGGATGCTCCCAGGGCATTGCAGGGATTGTTGGCCCACCGGCGCGTGACTGACTATCTCACCCAGACCGGCGCCGACGGAAAAGACCAGCGCGCCGCTGGCATCGTGGCGGCGGGCATCCACCCTCGCGGTGCGCTAGCCGCGGGGCTTGGGGCAGCGATCCTCTACCGCACCGATGTCGAGAGGCCGTGGGAACTCGTCGCGAACGAGAACGTGGGCCTTTCCATGGCATTCCAGAGCGGGCAAGGCGTGTATCCGGGGACGCTGTTCGGAGTCATCGCGTACATGCGCCAGGCCTTCGAGGACGCGAAGCGGGACGCTCTGATTCGCCAGGCGTACGGTGAGAGCCCCGAGGGACTGGGGGTGCCGGGTTTCGACCCCGACTACGCGGTGCTGCGCGACGCGATGGCCGGCCGGATCCCGGTGTACTTCGCCGCCAATCGTGCGGAGGATATCCGACGGGTGCTCGGCCTCTCTGATGAATACGGTTTCCGTCCGGTCATCGTCGGCGGTCGCGAAGCGTGGCGCGTCGCAGACGAGCTGGCCCGGAGAAACGTGCCCGTGCTGATCGACGGGGATTTCCCCGAACCCGATGATTGGGAGGAGCCGGAAGAGGAGCCGGAGGCGGAAGCATCCGAACCGGATGCCGCGACCCCGGATTCACTCGAGCAACAGGCGCCTCCAGCCGGGGAGCCCCAGGAAGAAGAAGCTCAGGAGGAATTGGAACCGGCTGCGGCGCGCGAGAAGAAGCGCATCGAAGATATCCGCTCGAACGCGGGCCGGCTGGCCGACGCCGGCGTCTCGTTCGCGATTACGTCCGGTGGCGGAGACGGTGACATTCGGCAAGCGGCCCGCCACTCCATCGAGTACGGCCTGTCGGAGGCGGCGGCCCTGCGAGCCATCACCGAGGTCCCGGCCGCCATGCTGGGCATACCGAACGTGACCCGGATCGGCGCGGGGATGTCCGCGACGTTCGTGGCGATGTCCGGACCCATCTTCGATGAAGACTCTGAGGTCCGGCACACCTTCGTCGAAGGCGGTTATGAGAAGGGCGCTGGTGCGGGAGGCAGTGGAGACGCCCCGGCTGTCGTCGTGACAGGTGATTGGGTCATCACGTTCGAATCCTCGGGGCAGGAGTTCCCCTTCGATGTACATCTCGAAATGGATCCCGACGGCTCGTTACGCGGGTCCGCCACAAGCGCACAAGTGCCGGGCAGGACGTCGCTGCGCGGACGGGTGTCCGGCAACCGGATAGACTTTACGATGAGTATCGATGCCGGTGGGCAACAAATCGAGATGAGTGCGGAGGGAACGGTCGAGGCCGACAGCATGTCCGGAAGCGGCGACGGCCCATTTGGGAGCTTCACCTTCACCGGCAAGAAGAAGCCGGGAGGTACCCGATGAGCAACGGTGACACGGCGATCCTGCGACGTTATGGGATGAGATACACACTGCGGTTGCATGCGGCAGCCCTCTGGTTCACGATGCTGGTCGCGGCACCGCTGGCGGCGCAACGCCCTAGCTATGACGTCCAGCTTCCGGAGGGGCAGGGGAGCTACCCCACCGGCGACCTTTTCATCGCCAACATCGATACCGTGTGGACCGCGGCGGGAGATCCCATTGCCGGTGCATCGATCCTGATCCGCAACGGGATCATCCGGGAGATCGGGATGAACCTGTCACCGCCCGGCAACGTCACGATCATCGACGGCGCGGGGCTGCAGGCGATGCCCGGGATCGTGGACGAGCATTCGCACATCGCGATGGCCGCCACCAACGAAGGAACGGCCCCGGTCGTTCCCGAGGTGCGCGTTCTCGACGCGCTCGACGCCGAGAGCTACGGCATCTATCAGGCGCTGTCGGGTGGCGTCACGACGGCTCGCATCATGCACGGAAGCAGCAATCCGATCGGCGGCCAGAGTGCGGTCGTGAAAACGCGCTGGGGCATGGAGCGCGGTGAGCAGTTGTTGATCCCCGGCGCCCCCAAGTTCGTGAAGTTCGCACTCGGGGAGAACGTCACACGCAAAGGCAATTCACAAAGCGACCGATTCCCTCGTTCGCGCCCCGGCGTGGAAGCCGTGTACGTCGAGGCCTTCACGGCTGCCCAAGCGTACAAGGCCGAGTGGGCGGAGTACGAAGCGAACCGGCGGGCGTTCCGGGTACCGCCCCGTCGGGATCTGAGGCTCGAGGCTCTCGTGGACATCATGGATGGAAAGATCCGCATTCATGCACACTCCTACCGCAGCGATGAGATTCTCATGCTCATGCGGATCGCCGAGCGCTTCGGGTTCCGGATCGACGTGTTCACGCACGTCTTGGAAGGCTACAGGATCGCGACGGAAATGGCCGCGCACGGCGCCGCCGGATCCACGTTCAGCGACTGGTGGCAGTACAAGCGGGAAGCGTTCGACGCCATCCCGTTCAACGCCGCCATCATGCAGCAACACGGTGTGCTCACCGGACTGAACTCCGACATTCCCTGGCTACAGAGCTTCATGCACCTCGAAATCGCGAAGCCCGTGAAGTACGGCGGCGTCTCCAAACTCGAAGCGCTTCGGATGTTGACGCTCAATCCCGCCAGGATGATGTACATCGACGACAAGGTCGGGTCGTTGGAGGCGGGGAAACAGGCCGATGTCGTTCTGTTGACAGCATCGCCGTTCAACAGCTACGCTCGCGTTGAGAAGACCATCGTGGACGGCATCGTGTACTACGATGCTTCCGACGAAGCCGGGACGCGCGATCAACCCTTCAACGCGTTCCCCACGCGGCGGATGGTGCCGGTAACCACTCCCAGCATTTCGTCCCGTTCGGCGGCGAGTACCAACGGTGGCAGCGGGACGCGATCCACGAACGGCGGCGCCAACGCGAGCCAGGAGACCGTCGTTGCCCTCGTGGGTGGGACGGTGCACCCCGTGTCGGGGGAACCGATCGAGAATGGGACGCTTCTCTTCCAGGGCGGGCGCATCCAGGCGGTGGGCCGCGCGTCGGAGGTGAGCGTACCTGCGGGAGCGCGAAGAGTCGATGTGACGGGGAAGCATGTCTACCCGGGCATGATCGATCCGCTGACCACCATCGGTCTCTTCGAGTTCGGTCAGGTGGGACAAGCCACCGATCAGTCCGAGCTGGGCCGATACAATCCGCACATCCGCGCCATCTCAGGCGTGATGCCCCATTACCCGAGCCTCAACGTGGCGCGCGCCAACGGCATCACCACCGTGCTGACCGCTCAGACATCCGGCATGGTCCAGGGGACCGCCGCGGTGATCGGTTTCAACGACGGCGACACGTGGGAGAAGGTCGCGGTGAAACCCGAAGCGGCGTTGATGGTCAACTTCCCGGCGCCGCGCGAGCGAGCTGGTGGTTCGACCAACTGGATGACACTGGCGGGTGATGACGATCTGCACGGAGGAACCACCGCGGCGGCGAACTCTCTCCTGGACGAAGTGGAAGCGGCCGCGCGCGCGGCGGCGCAGGAGGAACAGGACGAAGAAGAAGAGGACCAACCCAAACTTACGGGCACGCGGATGGAGGAGTTGGTGAGCTTCTTCCGTCGGGCCCGCGTGTATCGCGAGAACCCGTCGGTGAGCGACGATCCCACCGCACCCTTCGAGGCCAATGTTTGGGGTGGAGAATCGGTGCTCATGGACGCGATGATGCCCGCCATGCGCGGCGAGATGCCGGTGTTCTTCCGTGCCGATAGCGAGTGGCAGATACGAACGCTCTTCGTGTTCGCCGACAGCTTCCCCGAAATCCGCCCTGTGGTAGTCGGGGGCAGCGAGGCGTGGAAGGTGGCAGACGAGCTAGCCGCGCGTGAGATGCCGGTCATCGTAACATCCGCGTACACCCCGTCGAGCAACCGGGACGAATCACTCCAGGCCAACTTCCGAAACGCCAGCGTGCTCGAGTCGGCAGGGGTACGCTTCGCGTTCGGAACCGGAAGTGACGCCGATGTACGCAGGCTGCCATACCACGCGGCCCACTCGGTGGCCTATGGGCTCTCGCCCGAAGGCGGCCTCCGCGCCGTCACGCTGAACGCGGCGGACATTCTCGGAATCGAAGCCGGCAGTTTGGAAGTGGGAAAGCGCGCCGACGTAATCGTGACCGACGGCGATCCCCTCCAGATCCTGACCAACGTCGAGATGATGTGGGTTGGCGGCCAGGAGGTCGATCCCAAAGACAACAAGCACCAGCGGTTGTTCGAGCAGTTTCGGGGCCGGTAGGGCCACGGAGGGCGTGAAATCCCGAGTGCCGCCAGGCGAGCATGCCTTTCCAGTCTTTTTTGTGTTAGCTTTGGGCCGATTATTTCACGAAGATATGGAAAGGTGATCTATGGCGAGACCGGGCCCACAGACGCAGGCGAAACGAAGACGCGAGCTTGCCAAACAGGAGAAACGCAAGGAGAAGGAAGAGCGCCGTGCGATGAGGAAGGAGCAGAAAGAGCAGAACCCGCCTCCACCCAGCAAGCCCGGAGAAGACCCCGACATCATGGGGATCGTGCCGGGTCCTCAGAAACCGATGTATTGACCTACGGCTCGCGCCGCCGGTGCCTCCTGGTGCCCGCGGGCTAGCCGGTGTAGTGGCCGCCACGGTCCGTTTTCATCCGCTCCCTTCCCCACAATCCGCAAATCGTTGTCAATAAATGACTTATGCTGCCCCAGCGTGTTGCCCGGGGGCGCCGATCCGAGTGCCGACACGCGGACCATGCGTTAGGTTGGGGCACAAGGCACCCCGCGGCGGGCTCGCTCACATTCCGTTCCAAC
>JADFPO010000061.1 GCA_022562295.1 Gemmatimonadota bacterium | reverse complement strand
TTGGGGGTTCACCGGGTTCCAAACCCTGACTCCCACGCAGAAGGATGCTGCAGTTACGGCGATGCGAGGCTGGGCTAATGGAAACCCGCGCTCCAAACGGCGGGTTTGGGAAACACCCCATTACGGGAAACCACCGACGCGAATCTTCAAGCAACACCTCTTCCGGCCGGTGCTGCAGGCGATGTCCCCCGTCGATTACCTCAACCTGCTCAATGTGTGGACCACGGTTCACGCGAACCGAGCGACATTGGTGCAGTTCGGCTTCGAGGTGCCGGCCTTCTGGCTCCCAATTCGGGTGCCCGGCTACCTCGAGCTGCACGCCGGGTGGTACTGGCGCTGCGCTAATGTGTTTACCAATTGTTTTGGAGCAGGCGCGACCGCAGCGTTCTCCGCTGTTCACACCGGCCATTACAACAGCGCGTTTTCGTGGTACGGTCGGCTGTCGTATGTTCCGCGGCGCGCAGAGGTCATGGGAGACTCGACGCTCGCGGATTTTGCCGTCGGAGGGGGGCTGTCGTTGGTGCCGGCGTCGCTCAATGCCCCCGTTCCGTTCAAGTGGCTCCGCGTCCGGTTGGGTTTGACCACGGGGGCCACGTTTGCCGGCCCGCGTCTGGGACGTGTGGTCTGGGAGCTGCAAATAGCGTTGCTGCGCGGTGCCACACCGATTCGGTAGAGAGCGGAGAACGGAGGAATCACCAGGCATACACTCTCCGACCACCCGCCGGCGTCGATATGGGGCGCCACCCGCAGCGCCGTATGAACTTGCCCTCGACGGACTCCCTATCGGCTTCAGCCGGGGGTGGTGGTGAGTTGATGGTGCGCTGCTGAATACAATCGGCGTCACTCGATCGGTGGAGCGTCGCGCCACGCCAGCCGGAGAGGATGACGCCGAACGATAGACGAGGTTCTTATGGCGAAAAAGAAACGCACCAAAGGACCGGAGCTGCGTCGTCTCCACCCCAAGCTCCGCATGATCAAGAACGGGAAGACCGAAGTCAATCTTCTCCGCGCCGAGCACTCGTCGGGCCTGGCCGCACGATCGGCCAGCCTCCTGCGGGGCTTCGCAAAGTGCCGCCACGAGTCAACGGGTGGAGTCCGCCCGGAAGACCTACCCAAAACCGCGAAACCGACGAGTCTCAAGGAGGTGTCTGGTGATGTGACCGTCAATGTGTTCGTGGACGTAAACGACTCGAGCATCATCCGGAGGCTGCCAGGGGTTCAGGCGGTGTGCGGCAATCTCCTCACCGCCCAGGTGCCGTTGAGCCGTCTCGACGAAATCGCGAGAAACCCTAAGGTGGCGACGGTGCAGATGGGTGAGGCGCTCAAGGCGCCGGATCCCGCCGTGGATCGTCCCGAAGCGAAGGCGCCTAGCCCTACGGACCGATGGGTGGGGTCTGAACAGCTTCACGGATACGGTGAGAATGTGCTCATCGGAATCGTGGACGTTCAGGGATTCGACTTCTCCCATCCCGACTTTCTCGACGCAAAGGGTCGCACCCGGTTCGAGTACATCTGGGACCAGGGCGGCAACGCGCGGCCGTCACCCGGCGGCCGGTTCAAATACGGAGCCGAGTTTACCGGGGACGATTTGAATCGGAGCATCACCGCATCGACCCGACTCGGCCTGCCGGCCTGGGAAATCGAACGACAGTCGCAAGTGCGTCCGTCTTCGCACGGCACGCACGTGGCCAGTATCGCCGCCGGCAACCGTGGCGTGTGCCGGAAGGCCAAGATTGCCGGGGTGCTGATTTCGCTGCCTGAGGCAGACACGGATTCTCGCCTTTCGTTCTATGACTCGACGCGCATCGTGGATGCGGTCGATTATCTGGTGGAGAGAGCAAAGAAACTCGAGTGCACGGCGGTGTCCGTCAACATCAGCCTGGGTACCAACGGTCATGCACACGATGCCAGCAGTCCCTTGAGTCGCTGGATCGACTCCACCTTGGCCACGCCGGGCCGCAGCATCTGTGTAGCGGCGGGGAATGCGGGCCAGGAAGCGCCGAGTCACCCGAACGACATTGGCTACGTGATGGGGCGTATTCACACGAGTGGACGCATCGCCGCCACGGGGCTCGATGCCGACATTGAGTGGATCGTGGTGGGCAACAGTATTCAGGATATCTCCGAGAACGAGCTCGAGATTTGGTACAGTTCCGCAGACCGCTATGCCGTTTCGGTGCGCCCGCCGGGCTGGTCGAGCTGGATCGGTCCCATCGAACCCGGCGAGTTCGTTGAGAACCGCCAGCTCCCCACGCACAGTTTCCTCAGCGTGTACAACGAGCTGTACCATGAAGCCAACGGCAGCAACTACATCAGCATCTACTTGACCCCGTGGCTCAGCCGGTTTGGCGTGGTGGGGGTTAATGCCGGCACGTGGACCGTTCGCCTTCACGGGCGGGAGATTCGCGATGGGCGGTACGATGGATGGATCGAGCGCGATGATCCCCGGGAGATCGGCCGGGTCGGCACCAAGAACCTGTGGAGGTTTCCGTCGTTCTTCTCCGCCGAGTCCAATGTCGATCGTTCGTCCGTGAGCTCCATGGCGTGCGGCCATCGGATCATCTCGGTTGCCAACCTCGACGCCGCCTCGGAGCAAATAAACAAGACCAGCAGCCAGGGTCCCACCCGCGATGGACGGCACAAACCGGAGGTCGGCGCGCCGGGCACTGACATCCTTGCGGCCAACGGGTTCGATCCAGACGCGCCATGGGTGAAAATGACGGGCACCAGCATGGCGAGTCCGTACGTGGCCGGTATTGTGGGGTTGATGTTGGCGGTGGATCCCACGCTCACGGCAGCCCAGATCGGAGGGATCATCCGACGCACGGCCATCCCCCTTCCCGGCGATGATTACGAATGGCGCGACGATGCCGGCTACGGCGTGATTGCGGCGGCCGCGTGTGTGCGGGAGGCGTCAACGGCCAACATCAACAGGGACGTCACCTCATGAGACTCCGAATATTCAAGGCGGACAAGGGCGACTGCCTGCTCCTCACCAGCAATCGGGGCGCCAACGTGCTGATCGATGGTGGCATGCGGGACGCTTTTTATCAGCACGTCCTGCCATATCTTGCGCGCATCCACCGGCGTCGAGAACGCTTGGATTTGATGTACTGCTCTCACATCGACCGCGACCACATCTGGGGCCTCATGGCCCTGATGGACGAGCTAGTTGCGTGGCGGGTTCACGAGTACCAAATCCAACATGGCAACGCCTCACATCCACGGCCCGAGCATCCAAGGCCGCCGGATGTGGCCAAGATCTGGCACAACGGCTTTCACGAGCAAACCGACCTCAACATGGGCGACGTCGAGGATCTGCTGTCGAATCAGGCGAAAACGCTGAGTGGCCACTCCGATCCACTGGTGCAGAGCTTGGCGAGCGGCGTCGACGATCTTGCCGCGAGCGTGGGCGACGCAATTCACTTTTCACGTCGTATTGGTGAGGGCCAACTGAAGATCCCCCTTAATCCCGAGTTCGATGGCGGATTCATGTACCATTATCAGGGCAGGCCAATCCAGGTCGGTGGACTGCGAGTGACTGTGGTCGGGCCGTTCAAAGAGGACTTGATGAACCTGCGGGTCGAGTGGAACGACTGGCTGCGGCGAAACCAGCGGGAGCTGGGCCGGATCCACCGCCGCACGCGGGGAGGAGAGGGAACGTTCGGTCAGGGGGACCTGGACGGGTTGCTCGAACGCCTCTCCGACCAGGCCGGTGAACTCGCTCAAACCGACGATGTGGCGTCGGCCGTCGATGCCCTGGCACAACACCTTAGCAACAAGGTGTTGGGGAACCGCCAGAAAGTGACCGTGCCCAACCTGGCGTCGCTCATGCTTCTAGTCGAGGAAGGCAACAAGAGTGTGCTGCTCACGGGCGACGGTCACTTTCAGGATGTGCTGGATGGCCTCGAGCTGGCCGATAAGCTCGATGCCTCGGGCAGCCTCCACGTCAACGTGCTCAAGGTCCAGCACCACGGATCCGAACACAACACACACTTGGATTTCTGTCGGGCCGTGACCGCCAATCACTATGTCTTTTGTGGCAACGGTGCTCATGAAAATCCGGATCTGGATGTCGTTGACGCGTTCCTCGACTCCCGAATCGGCACGCCGGCCCGGCGGAGCGAGAACGCCCAGGTGAACCAGCGGTTCAAGCTGTGGTTCAACTATGCCTCCAGCAATGCCGAGCTGGAGACGAAAGAACGCCGCCACATGCGTGAATTGGAGAGGCTGGTGCGACGGCGAGGGCGGCGTAGCCGCGGCCGCATGCGGTACGAATTCGTTACCCAAAGCCACCGGGCGATACCGGTGTAAGATGCACCCAAGACCGCGTTGTATATGGACTAGACCGCCGACATCAGGGAGTCGATCTGTCAGTGACCGGCAAGTGTAGGATTGGGATCATGCTCAGGCCATGCTCAAGCGAGCACAACCCCTATAACGGTACGTTCGTCCGGCCGTACGTGCTCGACGCAGGCACGGCGGGATACACGGCGACGATCACGGTTACCAGCGGGGCGTTCGACGTGTTTCTCATTCTGCCAAGGCTGCAGCGGTAAACCCGTGCGCGTCTTGTTCCTTTCACTCCTCGGCCTTGCCGTAACCGGCACGTTGCACGGACAGGCCAGTGGCTATGTCGCCGCCGACGCCGTGTTCAGCTCGCGCTACATGTGGCGCGGACTCACCCGGGCCAGCTCGCAGGTGATCCAGCCTGACGTCTACTTCTCCTTGGCCGGTCCCACCGTTTCGCCCCTGGGCCTCACCATTCGCTACCCGAATCTCACCGCCGGCGGGTGGGCCAACTACGAGATCGGCTCGCCAGATTCGGACGAGATCGGACAGTTGGGCACGGGCGAAAAAGGGTTCGGGGAAGTGAACGGCTGGATCCAGCTCGCC
The DNA here is from genome assembly GCA_022562295.1 of Gemmatimonadota bacterium. GTDB lineage: Bacteria > Gemmatimonadota > Gemmatimonadetes > Gemmatimonadales > GWC2-71-9 > B3T1B10. Next base: position 14,322 of record JADFPO010000061.1, on the reverse strand, counting down.
GGGTCATTGGGTCGAGTCACCCTGTCGACCGGCTGGATACGCTACGCCTTCCGTGGTGAGGCAACACGACCGGACGCCCTCAGTTCGCTTGACGACACTCAGGAGATCTTCGCGCGAATGGAACTCGACTTTCGCTCGGCATCCTTGGCGGTCTCGTGGTGGAATGACGTCGATCGTGTGGATGGGGTGTACTGGGAAACAGGATTCAATCTCCGCCTACCCCTCCAGCCCATTCCGTTCCCTCAGGTTCCTCTTGATCCGGCATTTGCCATTCTTGACCTGGGCATTCTCGCAGGCTGGAACGCCAGCCAGACACTCGACGCGGGCGGCGGCGGCGGCCACTTCGCAGACGAAGGGTTAACCCATGTGCAGTTCACCGCGTCCTCGTCAGTGTTGATCGGCCGACAGCTCTCCATCGAGCCCAGGCTTCATCTCCAAATCAACAGCGACGACCAGGCCAGGATCGTGAGCCGTGATGTATTGGATCCGGAACGGGGCGCGGTGTGGTGGTTCAGTATCACCGTCAGCCTGTTGGACATCTTGGGTAACGGGATCAGATGATGAAAAGCATGAATGGTCGAAACGACCTCCGCGGATTGGCAACCATGGCGGTGGTGTTCGGGGTTGCGGCATGCGCGCCGGCCTGGCCGCTCGATGAGGCGCCGTCCCCCGCGCCGGCAACATGTGTGCAGACCGACAGTCCCACGTTGCTTGCCGGAGTCGGACGGGCGGATATCACGCCGCCCCCCGGTTTGGGTCTCCAAGGTTACGGCACCGAAGGACGCCCGGCGAGCGGGTATCGGCAGCGCCTCTATGCGCGCGCACTGGTGCTTCAGACCGGCCGGGAGCGTGTTGCGTTCGTGGTTGCAGATCTCCCCCAGGTCTCGACCATTCTCCACCGGGCGACCGCGGCCAAGGTGGATTCCACAGCTTGCATTGGTGAGGATCGGCTGATGTTGTCGGCCACGCACACGCACGCCGGGCCCGGACACTTCTTCACCGCGCGTCTCATCAACGACGCCGGGTCGCAGGTGTCGGGTTTCGATCCTCAGGTGGTCGAATTCCTCGTCGACAGGTTTGCGAGCGCACTTGGAGATGCGGTGGCAAATCTCAAACCCGCGGTTGCGGGCTGGAAGACCGACACGGTGTGGGGTCTCACGCGGAATCGCGCCTATGAGGCGTTTCGGCGCAACCGCCAGCGTCCGTCGATGCCGGTGCCCGACGCCACGACCCAATCGATCCTCTTCGAAGATCGTGACCTCGCCGTCGATCCAGTCATGAGTATGCTGCGAGTCGATCATGTGCGAGGTGCCGACACGGTGCCGATTGGGACCTTTACCGTCTTCGCCATCCACGGCACAGGAAACCCCAGCTACAACGATCTCTTCGACGGCGACATTCACGCGTTGGTGGAACGGGGATTGGAGCGACACATCGATGCGGTCAACGGGCGAACGTATGACCAAGCCGGTCCGCCGGTGGCGGTCCATCTCTTCGCCAACGGCACCGAGGGTGACGTGTCCCCCGCCTGGCCGGAATTGCGGGAGCGACCGCTCTGTCCCGCTCCCACCCTCGGGCGGGCGCGCCCCACCGGGGGCCCCAGGGCTCCGGTTTCCCCCGTCGTATGGCGCGATCCGCCGGTGGAAGCTGTCGCACACTGCATGGCGTTCTCCAGAAAGTTCATCAAGCTCGTGGGCGACTCGCTCGCGGCCCGGGCAATCGCGCTGTTCGATTCTTTTGGCCCCCGCGAGTTGCGGGATGATCTGATCGTGGCTCGAGCGTTTTCGGCCAAACGACTGCCGGAAGAGGCCAGACGCGGGACCATGGACATCTGTGAGGAACCGAGACAGGGGACGGCGGTGTTGGGTGGCGGCGCCGACGGCCGGTCCCGCTATCACAAGTGGAAGATTCTGGGACTCATCAGCGCGGGGTTTGACGAAGACGGCGGGGGTATCGCCTACCAGGATGTTCCCTGTCAGACGCCCAAGCGCATTGCGGCAGGGAATTTTCTCCAGCAGATCATTGTGGGGGGTGGAGGCCTGCCGGAGCTGGGGCAGTTCATGGTAGCCAGGGTAGGAGACCGACTGGTTGGTGCACTGCCGTGGGAAGTCACGACCGTCGCAGGTCTCCGAATCAAGGCGGCAATGCGCGATTCGACCGGCGGTCGATTTCCGGACCCCATTCTCGTGAGTCTCGCGAACGGATATTTCCAGTACCTGACGACTGAGGAGGAGTATTCGTTGCAGCGCTACGAGGGAGGGTCAAATCTGTACGGCAAGGGTACCGCCGCCGCCGTGGCCATTGAGATGGGTGCCCTGTCGGCTGCTGCCAAGCCCGGGTTCAAGTACCAGCCTCGAGGCTACACCGCCTACCCGGGTCCCCACAAAGACCTGTTCCCCCGGCCCGAGCGGACGCAGCCCCCAAGTCGCGAGATACTACCGCCTCGAATTTCCGCGAACGGGGATACCGTTGTGATCCGGTGGACCGATGCTTGGCCGGGCGACTTGATTCCCGCCGACGGTCCGCTCCTGCACTTCCTGGGCGGATCAGGCAACTTTGAGACGTGGGACGACGACCCCGATGTCGAGGTGCGCGCCATCGGACGGCGGTCCCGCGACGAGTTCCTTTGGGAGGTGCGCTGGACGGCCTGTTCCCCGGGCCCGCACGTCCTCGAGTTGCTGCCGCGCAAGTTCAACGGCCAACTACTGGCGGTGAAGACCCTGGGGTTCAGGTGCTGAGCCGCTATGCCCAGCTAGTCCTCGGCGCGATCTGGATGACACCGTGTCCGGTGACGGCGCAGGCCACCCAAGACACCCGACGCGACCTCATTGAGCGATACCTCGATGCGAGCTATGTGACGATCTCTGGTGGGATCAACCTTCCCGGGGGGTACGGACGGATCGACGATCTTCTGGTCGAGGCCGACATCAACCAGCATCTGCACGTGAACACCGGGAGAACCACCTTCATCAAGGTCAATCCCCGGGTTCGACTCAGGATGTTCACCGAGCCGTCGTCACCGGTGCGCACCCCCAGCTTCATGCCGAACGCCACACTTTTCTTCGGCTTTGGGGATGCCAACACGCCGGCACCACTGCGCGGGTTCACCTATTACAGCCTACAGCTGAGCCACCACTCGAACGGGCAGGCCGGGGACTTCTACGCCGCAGACGGCTCGATCAACACCGAGTCGGGTTCGTTCTCCACCAACTGGATTGCCTTTGCAGTCAACCGGGTCTGGAATACGGGACCGTTGAGCCAAGCGTGGACGAGGATGGGCCTCGTGTGGCACCCTGGAATCAACCGCGCCGACGAGCTCGATGACCAATACGAGGAGGTCAAACTCGAGCTGTCAACGAGCAGCGTGCGCGGGTTTCAACAGCTGGCTGGCCTGAGCTTGGAGTTTCGCGCATATGTCTCGTATGTGCTGAGTGGCCGCACGTACAACATGCTGCCCGAACCCGGGTCGGGCTTGCCGGCGGAGCGAGCAACGGTTGGGGACAGGGTAGATGTGAGGCTGAGTCTGAGTGCGGGGCGGAGTGAGTTCGGCGATCTGCGACTGTATCTCAAGTACGATCACGGGTTCGACTACTACAACATCAACTTCTGGCGTCGACTGCGGCGGTTCCAGTTCGGGATCGCGGGGGATCCGTTTTGAGTGTGCGGGGGACCGAAGCTTTCGTGCCGGTGTCGATCAGGTCTCTGTGCACGGTGCCGTGGGGCTCCCCACTTGGCGGAGGCCGCAGGAGGGAAGGCGCGGTCACAACCACGGTCACAGAACTGGCTGTCGCTCATGGTCGCTGGCGGTTGCCACAAGCCCGTAAGTTGTTGAAAAATGGCGCTGGTGGTTGCTGGCGGGTGTGCGCTTCTCGCTTCACATACCGGAGGTCACAGGTTCGAGTCCCGTACCGCCCATTCAGTCCAAGTCCTTCCCTCGCCATCACTTCCACGCTCGGCCCGGACGCTCTGACGACGGCGAAACCGGTGCTTGGGCACAGATTTGGGCACATAGTTGGAGTGGATAGGGGAGCGTCAAGAGGTGTAACCTTACCAGTCTCCTTCCGGGGTCTCAGCGAACATTGAACTGCCGACACACGGATTTTCAGTCCCACCAGGTTGGGTCGGACTCATCCACACCCAACCACACTAAGTCGCACAAAAGCACGGAGGTAGACCCCACGCACCGACGGCTTACAGACGTCTCGTGTGCTGAGAATGAATTGGGAAGTTGAAATTGCGGGCGGGTGTGCGGGAAACGCAAGGGGGACAGATTTTCTTCATTCGTCGCACAATTGAGTCGCGCTTGCCTTTCTGGAGAACACCGAAGTTGTTCTACTCGGTTTCGAACGGTATGGTATCGTATTCATGCGTAGGCCTCTCGAACGCCGCACGCAACGTACCCTGAGGAACAGGACCACGGGGGCCAACCACCCGATTCCGCCCCGCATTCTTGGCCTCATAAAGCCGCACATCTGCACAATCAATCAGCGTCTCGAGATCAACACCATCGGTGGGGAACTCAGCGACGCCTATGCTCACGGTCACGCTCGATGTTCCAATGATATTCCGTATCTGTTCGGCCCGCTTGGTGGCGCCTGCAGCGTCCGTTTCGGGGAACATGAGGAGAAACTCTTCACCACCATATCGGCCCGCCAGGTCGGTTTCCCTGCCTGTCCGCAGCATCTTTGCTATCAGGCGGAGGACCTCGTCACCGACTGTATGCCCAAAGTTGTCGTTGAACGATTTGAAGTGGTCGACATCAATCAACGCCAGCGACACTTTCCGGCCGTACCGCTTGGCGCGATAGAGCTCCGCTTCGATCAACTCGAGGAAAAATCCCCTCGCAACGAGGCCGGTCAGAGGATCTTTGGCGGAGATCAGGCGGAGCCGTTGAGTCCGAACCGCTAGGCTGGTGCTGATCCAGATCGCGCAGCCCATCATGATGAGCGACAGAGCATGCGAACGGATGGGTACCGGCGGATTGTCCGCTGGCCAGTGCGCAGCAGCAAAGGCAAGAACCCAGACGTACTGCGCAGCGGCAAGCAAGCCTGCAACCAAAGAAATGCGGCGATCGGACCGAAGGCTGGTGGCGGCAATCGCCAGGATGTAAAGGACAAACCACACTCGACTTTCGACGACGAGCTGGGGACTCCCAATGAGCACAGCGGCCACGAGCACTGCGCTGACGAGAGTTATGTCCAGGATGCTGGAAGCGAAGCCGATCCAAAGCTCGTATCGATCCCGCTTGATCAGCAAGTACAGGCCAAAGGCGATCACCATGGCAATCACGGCCGCCGTCGTTTCGAGCTTTGTGGTGGTAGTGGGCGCGTCCCTCCACAGACCCACCAGCATGTCGAAGGCGAAGAACGCGATCACCACAAGCCGAATCCTGGCAACGGTCAACTCGCCGGGTCCGCCGGCGTCGACCAACAGGGGATCCGGCGGGCGCCAGAATTCCCCCCGCTTTCGCTGCAAGAATGTCCAGACCCTGGCGGGTAAGGCGAGAACTCGTCGCATCATGCCGGGCCGCCAGTCGCTAATAGAGCCGCCGCAGCCCAGCAATACCTGGATGCCGAACGACGCGGAGTCAGGACGACGGTTTGGCTCACGATGTACCTTCCGGGTGGAGTTGCATCACAAGATGCCGTGCCGATCTGGGAGGCACCGCGACGTGGGTCACGTCATTAGGTAGAGGATGCAGGAACTGAGAGACACAGAGACGCAGTTACGCGGGAGTGCTACTCAGCCCTGAGTGCGATCACCGGCTCGACACGAGCCGCTCGGTTGGCCGGCACCAGCACGGCCACTATGCTCATCACAGTCAGCAACAGCGTGATGGTAGAAAACGTGAGTGGATCCGTGGCACTCACCCGGAACGGCACGGTCGAGAGCGCTTTTACCGAGGAATACAGCGAGCCCTAGCCCAACTGCAATGCCGATACCCAGGGGGCGCGCGCGCTGCAACACGAGGCGGACGATCCGGCTGCCGTCGGCATCAACCGACGAGGTCGCGGCCCTCCTGCACAAGGCAGCGATCGACGCGAACGCGGCGTTTGCCCGCTAGCCCATAGCGAAAAAACCGCGTGGGCTCCGCCACGAAACGACCGTCGTGGAGTTGCTGACGGCGGGAGAGGTTTTCAACACTTGCACCGCCCATCCTGAGGTTTCGCACTGTACGGGCGGGTAAGACGGGACCGTCTATTGGCCCAGTGTATCGTGGGTGTGGGCCACACCCGATCCCATCCCGAACTCGGTAGTTAAGCCTCTCAGCGCCGATGGTACTGCCGCGGAGAGGGGGTGCGACACGTCTCAAGCAAACCCATCCCTTCTCTCCTACCCCGCCGCGCGCCACTCCATGGCATTACCGTTCGCCTCGGCTTGCGTCTCGAGCATTCGCGTCGCGGCATCGGCATCGACGGGTTTGGAATAAAAATACCCCTGCGCATAATCACAATCGAGCGACTTGAGCCACTCGGCTTGCTCGGTCGTCTCCACACCCTCGGCCACGACCTCAACGCCGAGATCGTCGGCCAATCGCATGATGGTGCGCACGATGGGACGGCTGCTTTCGGTAGAGTCTGCTCCGCTGATAAAAGAACGATCGATCTTGAGCGCATCGAACGGGATGCGGTGGAGGTAGCTCAACGACGAATACCCGGTGCCGAAATCGTCGATGTGTATTTTTGCGCCGAGGCCGCGCAGCTGTTCGAGGACATGGATGCACGACTCGATGTCATGCATGAGCATGCTCTCCGTGATCTCGAGGGTCACAGACCCTGTGCGCTCGAGAGCACTGATTAGCGCGTTGCCGATGTTTTCCACCAGATGCGGATGCTGAAACTGTCGCGCTGAAAGATTCACGCTCACCGAGAGACCCGATTCACGGGGGAACGCCCTCTGCCACGCGGCACCTTGACGGCACGCCTCACGAAAGACCCAATCTCCCAGGGGCACGATTAGGCCGGTCTCCTCTGCAATGGGGATGAACTGTGCGGGCGACATCATGCCGCGAACGGGGTGCTCCCACCGCACGAGCGCCTCGAAGCTGGTGATGCGACCGGTGGCAAATGACACGAGTGGCTGAAAGACCAACCGAAATTGATTGTCCTGCAGTCCGCTGCACATGTCGGCTTCGAGTTGAAGTTTGGATACGACGCGCTGGTGCATGGCGGGATCGAAGAACTCGTAGGTGTTTCCTCCACGAGACACCTTGGCCCGGCGCATGGCCGTTTCGCCGTCCCGCAACAGTTCCTCCGAGCTGTCGTATGAGGTTTCGCTGACCACGACGCCGATGCTCGCGGTGGCGAAGACGTTCTGATCTCCAATACGAAACGGCTCCCGCAACTGCATCTCGATTCGCTCGACGACCCGAATGGCGTCCTGGCCGCCCCGTCCAAGAGAAAGCAGGATACCGAACTCGTCGCCGCCGATTCGCGCGACGGTGTCTTCCGGACGTACGCACCGAAGCAGGCGTTGAGCGAGGGAGAGCAACAGGTGGTCGCCGCCGCTCCGCCCATGACTGGCGTTCAACCGGTGAAAGCGATCGAGATCGAGAAGCATCACCACGAACACCTTGGCTTGCCTTCGGGCTCGTTGCCGGACTCGGTCGAGCAGATCCATGAAATGGATTCGGTTGGGCAAGCCTGTCAACGGATCGTGAATGATCCGGACCTTGCCGGTGGCTCGTGACAGGGTTTGATCGAGTAACGCGAGCACGAGCACGGCGAGCATGCTGATGCCCAACGCGGGCAACTCCTCGATGGGCACGGAGACATCAACGGCCCACGACCCACGGGGATCCACAAGCACCGCAACACGACTCAGGGCGACGGCGGCGAGGAGTCCAGTAAGGGCACGGAGCCGCGCGTCGCGGAGCCTCACCAGCAAGGCGATGCTCCATCCCACGGTGGCCAAGAGGACGAATAGCGAAGCGTAAGTGACGAGCGTCACACGTACACGCACAGGTGCGAGACGCAGTCCGCGGCGGTGGTTGGGAGCTGTTCAGCGTCCGATGTCGGGTTGATTTGTCTCACAGTTAGTGCCCCCCGACATGCAGAAAAAGCAATTTGTGGGCCGTCACCAATTAGTTGGAGCACGGATGACCAGATAAGACCTTGAAACATATTGACTTGGCAGGTCCTGCCCCCGCTGCCGAGTGGGCTGCGAAGGCTCCGGCCGGTGGCACCCCGGCAGGCAAATCACAACCCTTTCCGGCTTTCTTCAAAGCTGCTGCGTGAGCCTGGGTGCACCACGGGACGCGCGCGCGTGCTGCCAGCGTGGCAGCCCTAAGTGATTGAAACCACTATCCGCAACGGTGTGGTACCGCATAGGGCACATTGGAGCAGTTCCACGGCCTTCCGCTTGGCCTTCTCCCCTCGCCTATCGTATCGAGCCGTTGTACTCAGGTTGGCATGGTCGGCCAGGTGTTGAACGGTTTACCAGGTCAGCCCCTTGGTCGAGTAGATACGCGATCGTCGCTGAAGCCGACCTACGCGACGGCGCAGCGAAGCTTGCTGCGTCTATGAAGAATCAGGACGAGAGGAGGAACCGGGACAATTCACCCCATGCCGGCCCTCCGACGGGTTCGCAGACACCTTCGCGATCTCAATGTGTGCAAACAAGGGAATGGCCAGGGGCAGAATTGAACTGCCGACACGCGGATTTTCAGTCCCCGGACCAGTCTCCCTATCCCAATTGCATAACTATATATTCATATGTATATTCATGCAGCAACGATCCTGAGTCTCCATTCCAGGCGTGATTATTTAGGTTTCCGATCCAAACCAATGACAATTCGAGCCCCTAAGCTTCGGCTTCTCGCTCGGGGTTGTCTGGTTGGGCTGCCGAATTGCCTCAAAGGAATCCCGTCTCGTAAGGAATCCCCTGATGAACACGACAGACTATCTCGCAGAAGTCGATCGCTACAGCGCCCACAACTACCACCCCCTTCCCCTCGTCCTGGAACGGGGCGAGGGAGCCTGGGTGTGGGACGTGGAGGGAAACAAGTACCTGGATTGTCTGGCCGCCTACTCGGCCATCAATCAGGGTCACTGCCACCCGGCACTGGTTAAAGCCGCGAAGGACCAGATCGATCGACTGACCCTCACGTCGCGCGCGTTCCACAACGACCAGATGGGTCCTTTCCTCCACGAACTGTGTGACCTGACGGGCTACGAAAAAGCTCTGCCCATGAACTCCGGGGCCGAAGCCGTGGAGACGGCGATCAAAGCGGTGCGGCGCTGGGGCTACAGGGTCAAGGGGATTCCCTCGGATCAGGCGGAGATCATTGTGTGCGAGAACAATTTCCACGGTCGAACCACGACCATCGTTTCGTTCTCGACGGAGCACTCCTACAACGCCGACTTCGGTCCGTTCACCCCCGGGTTCGAGGTGATTCCCTACGGTGACGTGAAGGCTCTCGAAGCCGCCATCACACCCAACACGGCCGCCTTCATGGTGGAGCCGCTGCAGGGAGAGGGGGGCGTGATCGTTCCGCCGGACGGGTACCTGGCGCAGGCTGCGGATGTTTGCAAGAGCAACAACGTGCTCCTCGTGGCCGATGAGATCCAAACTGGCCTCGGCCGCACCGGCAAGATGTTCTGCTCAGAGTGGGACGGTGTGAAGCCCGACGTGATGATCGTGGGCAAGGCCCTGAGCGGCGGGATGTATCCTGTTTCGGCGATGTTGGCGGACGACGACGTGATGAGTGTGTTCGGCCCGGGCGATCACGGATCTACATTCGGCGGCAACCCCCTTGGGGCCGCTATTGCCCGCGCCGCTCTACGGGTTCTCGTCGATGAAAAGCTCCCAGAACGCGCCCTCGCCCTCGGCGACTGGTTCATGAAGGAGCTTCGCGACCTGGATTCTCCCCACGTTGCCGAAGTTCGCGGCCGGGGGCTCATGGTAGGCGTGGTGATCAAGGAAGAGAGCGGGACGGCGCGACCGTTCTGTGAGGCGCTCATGAAGAAGGGAATCCTCGCCAAGGAGACCCACGAACAGGTGGTCCGGTTTGCACCGCCGTTGGTTGTCGAGAAGGCCGATCTGAAATGGGCGCTGGAGCCTATCGCCGAGGTGCTCGCAGCCACAACGAGGGTGGCCTAGGTAAGGAAAGGCTGCAGCTACTTTCTTTTTTGGCGGCGCAGGTCTGTCCGAAGCCTCCGGCGTGCCGCAGCGGCCTTCAATCGTTTCGCGGTGCTCGGCTTGACGTAAAAGCGCTTCTTGCGCAAATCTTTCAAGATTCCCGAGCGCATTACCTTACGCTTGAACGCCTTGAGGGCCCATTCCAAACGGTCGCCCTCACCGATAGTCACTTCTGGCATAGACCACAAATGTGTCCGGTTGTTCGGCAGAAAGCGAGGGCCGCCCCGATGGAGATCGGAACGGCCACAATTGGGCTCGTGCGCGCGACTCAGTCTTCCAGCTTTGTTACATTCTCGGCGGCAGGACCCTTCTCCCCGTCCACAAGATCGAACTCAACCCGCTCACCCTCAGCCAGCGATTTAAAGCCCTCGCCCTGAATCGCCGAATGATGCACGAAGCAGTCACGCTCCCCCTCGTCCGGAGTGATGAAGCCAAAGCCCTTGGCGTTGTTGAACCACTTCACCTTGCCAACCGTACGCATTCCGTACTCCTTGTTCGCTGGTTGTGTCGCAGTCTCGGAACATAACAGAACTGCCGACTTTCAATTCTATCGCGGAGCTGAGGCCCCCACCCTCACCGTCGGGCAAGTCGCCAATGTGGCGAATCTCCGCGAGTCGGTTTTTGGCTGCACCGAAGCTAGATATCTAAAATCAGTTAGTCAACCATTTTCGTCCACGTGTCGCCAATGGCTGCACAAAGACCTCGTTGCGTCTATAGCTTAAGGCGCTTCCGGAAAATGTGTGGGTGTTGGAGATTGGCGGTCGTGTTGACCTCCTGCACGAACCGCTCGGCCTCAAGCACGGCGGCGAGTTCGGGCCGTAACACTTTCACCGCAACTTTGCGCTTGCGCTTGAGGTCCTCGGCGAGATGGGGGCCCAAGATACGGAGTGACGCTAGGCACCGCGAGAAGGCATCGCTGTTGCCCGGTGGGCTAAAGCCCGGGCTCGGCCCCCTGCGGGGACGTGTCCTAAAGGACATGACGTGGAAATAGTCTTTCAAGACGAGTCGTGCGGGTTAACCCGCGCGGCCGAGCCCGCGTTTCAACGCACCGGGCACCACAACGCACCGGGCATGCCCCACAACCTACACCGGGGCTGCTATCTTACCCACCGGAAACCCGGAAGAGCCTACCTTAATGAACCTTGTTCCCCCCAGCCGGATTTCGAACCGAACCATTAGATGAATACACTGACGGTCTGCTCGTTTCGAGGCAAACTCATCGAAACGAGACATGAAGTGGCGGTCGCCATACAGGACCGTGACGGGGTGCTTCACGCGGTTAGTGGCGATCCCGATCTGATTGTTCACGTGCGATCTGCGGCAAAGCCGTTCCAGGCACTCCCATTGGTCGAAGACGGGGTGATGGAGGCGTTCGATATCAGCGCACGAGAACTGGCCCTTGCCTGTGCCTCCCACAACTCGGAGGAATACCAAGTTGCGGCGGTCAGTGAGTGGATGCAGCGTTGCGGCCTGCAAGAAGAACAGCTGGTGTGCGGCTCCCACAGGCCGCTCGCCAAGGACTTGGGTTTCCGGCGAGATGACGGAACGTGGGAGGACGTGGAGTTGGCGCAGCCGTCCCGCGTTGCGAGCAATTGCTCGGGCAAGCACACGGGAATGTTGTCCCTCGCGAAATTTCACGGCTGGGACGAAGCGGGTTACGCCGTCGAGGGGCATCCCGTGCAGGAAAGATGCCGGTCGGTGATATCGAGTTGGTTCGATGTTCCTAACAATGACGTGCGTGGGGCCGTGGATGGGTGCGGGGTGGTATCCTGGGCGGTTCCCCTCCGGGCGATTGCAGCGGGCTATGCGCGAATGGCCAACGCGGACGGACCGATGCAGACCATCGTGTCGGCCATGACGACGCATCCCGAGCTGGTGGCTGGAAAGCGGCGGCTGTGCACGGCCCTCATGAAAGCCTATCCGGGACAGCTCCTCGCCAAGGTTGGAGCCGGTGGTGTGTATGGCGCGGCGTTGCTCGATCGAGGATTGGGGGTCGCGATCAAGGTGCTCGACGGCGACTCGAAAGCCACAGCAGTGGCTCTTCTCGCGGTCCTGGATAGCCTGGGACTGGACTGCCGGCGTTCGACCCCGCTCTCCCGCTTCGCCAACCCCGTCATCCTGAATACCAACGGACAGGTAGTCGGCCACTACTCCCTCACTCGTTCGCCAACATTCGCAATAGATTGATACCCCGGCGCATCGCCCGGCCGTTAAATTCCCCTCCTGGTACTCTGGGCCGTAATTGCGGTAACGTATTCACCGCAGACCGAGGGCGCGGAGGTTTTTGGGCAGGATAGACGGGATATTGTTATGTGAATGAGGCGTTCCTTCCGTCCTTCCGCCCTTGGAGATCCGTGACGTTCATAGATCGCGCAGTGATAGCAGTCGCAGCAGGCTCCGGTGGGGCCGGGGCGGTGTCGTTTCGACGGGAAAAGTTCGTACCCAAGGGCGGGCCTGACGGGGGCGATGGCGGACACGGTGGCAGCCTGTACGTCAGAGCGTCTCAGCATCTCTCGACGCTGCTCGATTACCAGTATCGGGCTCATTGGAAAGCCGACCGTGGCATGCACGGGCAGGGCTCGAACAAGACCGGGAAATCGGGCGTGGACCTCTATCTGCCGATTCCAGCCGGAACCGTGATAATCGACGACGAGACGCAGGAAACTCTGGGAGAGGTGGTGGCGGTGGGGGACGAGTTGTTGGTCGTAAAGGGCGGACGGGGCGGGCGGGGAAACGCATCGTTCGCAACGGCCACTCACCAGTCGCCCCGAGAGTCGCAACCCGGTGAGCGAGGAGAAAAACGACGCATCGAACTGGTCCTCAAGCTCATCGCCGACGTCGGTCTGCTCGGCGAGCCAAACGCCGGAAAGAGCACGCTGCTTTCGGTGATCTCCGAGGCACACCCGAAAATCGCCAACTATCCTTTCACCACACTGGAACCCCAGTTGGGAGTTACCTCGCTGTCCGATTCCCGGACGCTGGTGGTGGCCGACATTCCGGGAATCATCGAGGGCGCGCACCAGGGGAAAGGACTCGGCGATCGCTTCCTGCAACATGTCGAGCGCACACGCGTGCTGGCTTATCTGATTCCCGTCGACAGCCCGGATCCACAGGCAACGTATGACCTGCTCCGCGCTGAGGCACACGCCTATAGCCCGGAACTCGGGAAGAAACAGCACATGGTGATTCTGACGAAGACCGACCTCCTGCCGGATGAAGAAACGCTGCCGCCTCTCGACGTTCCCCAGGCAGTGGATGTCGTCTCGATCTCCTCGGTTGCGAAAAAGGGACTGGCGGAAATGAAAGAATGTTTCTGGCGTCTGGTGAGGGGAACGTCTGAGTTCCCGGCCGAAGAGACGCTTCCACTGCCGTAGGGCCAAATGAGCAATGCGGCCTACGTCGCGCTAGCGCTGGTGCCCGGTGTGGGCAGGGTGCGGCTCGAGATTCTCATGCAGACGTTCGGCTCGGCCGATGCGGTGTTGGCTGCAACCTTCAGGCAGCTCAACTCGGTGGTACGCATTTCCCGGGCGGCCGCGACGGCCATTCACAAGACCACGACCGCAGCGGGTACCGAGATCATCGACAAGGTGGCCGGGCAGGGTGGGGTGGTCCTGACACCGGCGGATGCCGCATTTCCCGGCGAGCTGCGGCAGATCCCGGACGCGCCGACTCTGCTGTTTGCCAAGGGAAGGCTGGACCTGTTGCAAGGTCCGTGTGTCGCCCTCGTCGGGAGTCGCGACCACAGCCGCTATGGGGCGGACGTCGCCTCCGAGTTGTCGGCCGGTATCGCCGCCGCGGGTATCACAGTGGTCAGCGGTATGGCTCGGGGTCTGGACGCCGTGGCTCACCAAGCTGCGTTGGACGCCGGGGGCAGGGGGGGGGGCGGAACCGTGGGGGTGCTCGGTAACGGCTTGGGGGTGATCTATCCGGCGGCCAATCGTGTCCTCTACGAACGCGTGATTGCCGCGGGGTGTCTCTTGACCGAGTTCCCTCCAGGCGAGCGTCCCAACGCCGGCAGTTTTCCCCGCAGGAATCGACTGATCAGCGGATTGGCCCGGGCCACGGTCGTGCTCGAGGCCCGAGATGGGTCGGGCGCGTTGATTACGGCAGATTGCGCGCTGGCGCAGGGACGTGAGGTCATGGCCGTTCCCGGACCGATCACGAGCCCGCTATCCAGAGGCA
>JADFPO010000060.1:7746-19326 GCA_022562295.1 Gemmatimonadota bacterium | reverse complement strand
GCAACATGGCCTACCGCCGCCCTCAAGCGGTCGTCATTGAGAAAACGCAGGTTCCGCGCGGCGCGGAGTTCGTGAAGGAGTGTTCCTTCGCCGGTGAGGAGCGCGTCGGTGCCTAAGAGCACATCGATCCCTGGCGCGAACAGCTTCGCAGGTGCGGTGGCTCCATAAAGGAAGGCATTCGAGGTCGGGCACCACACTACAGCCGCATTGTGTTTTCGGAGGAGCTCGATGCCGCCGTCGTCCACCCCCACGAGGTGGACTGCGAGCAGTTCGTCATTCACCCATCCCATTCGCTCCAGCGCACGGACCTCCTCCGCCACCTCACGGCCTCTGCCTTCTGCTAGATGGATGCAGGCTGGCTGGCCAATCGTGTTCCCATGAGGACGGAAGGCGCGCTCGAGATCGTCCTCCAATCGCAGCGTATGGGCAACGCGCAGCTGTACGACGCGTATCGGGAATGCCTCCTCGAACAGGGACTCCCACCTGTCGTGGTGCACCACGGTGGTGACGCCGCCCACGAGATTCTTGAGCGCGCCGAACAGCAGCGCACGGTCTCGCGGGAGGGTCTTGGCGCGGTCGATATCACTCTCGAACCGGCTGTGGAGGTCTTCGCCCCATGCGTAGACATCCGGATAGGGAGGCGACCCCAGGCGTGGGTAATGGTTTCGGTGGAGGTGGTCGTGGGCATTGATGAGACCGGGCATCACCACGCCGACACCTAGATCGACGTCGAGGTCTGCCGCCGTGTTGGGGTCGGCGATTCTACCCCCGGCAACGACAATGGCTTCTTGCTGTCCCGCGCGGAGGCGAAAGCTCACAGCATGAAGCGGAGCGCGAGGACCAGTGGCAGTCCCTGTTGTTCTTCGTACTGTTGTGTCATGCCGGCGTTGACGTAATACGATCTCACGTCGGGCCCAACAGAGCATTCGAGTCGAGCCTCGAGGCGTAGTCCGACGGCGTTGGCGGCTTGCTCGTGATCGTCCACTTGGTGTGGATAGTGCTCCACGACGTGGGAGTTCCCCGCAGCATCGCGAAAGCGGCGCACATAGCCCTCACGCGCAGCCTCTGGATGAAAATCGGTAACGACGATCACCGCACCTCGGCGGGTCACGCGCGCAAACTCGCGGTAGACGAGAGCAATCTCTTTTACGTGGCCGATGGAGAGGCGGCACCACACGAGGTCAAACACGTCGCTCGCGAGTGGGAGATCGCGCACATCCCCGGTCAGCACGGTGGGACGAGGCGCTGCGCTGTCACGGTTCGCGAGCAGCATCCCGCGGACCAAGTCGACCCCGACGGCCAGACGCAACCCGGTGTCACTGGGCGACGGCAATCGCCGGCATGTGCCGCAGCCTGCGTCTAGCAGTGTGCGATCCGTTAAGGGAGGGGTTAGCTGATCCACCGCAATCTGATCCAGTGCGGTGACGGGATTCTCAACGTCGTAATTGGGCGCCCACAAACGGTACGCCTGTCGAGCGGTGAGGGATCGCATCATACCAGTCGCTCGATCAGCGCGTCGTCGCCGGGCGGAGGTGACCGTATTGTTGGCGGTCTTCCTTCCCCACCCGCGCCCAATGTCTGACAGCACGTAGCATGCGCGGGTTATGATAGTGTTCGCGCTCCCACCGACCCTTTGCCAGCCATTTTGCCAGCACCTTGCCCCAATTCCTGGTCTTGGTGTCGTGCACGGAAGGAAAGCGGCTCTTGAGGACCAACTCAAAGTCCTCCACGCGGGCTTTGAGTTTCCGTGGCAACCAGGTGAGGTGAGGATCCTCGTGCGTCATCCAGCCGAGCCACTTGGGCTCCGTCCATTCCTCGAGCGTGGATGGGGTGCCGGCCAGCGGATCCACGTTCCCGTATGTGCCCCGGCGCTGTGGAGTCGGTGTATAAAAATAGGTGACCAATTCCATCGCGGGGTTCACGCTCTTGAGGCGACGCACGAACCCAAGCGTGGCGTTGATGTCGCCTTCCGGATCCTCAGGGTCACCAAAGACAAACGAGAACTCGGGGATCACGCCGTAGGCACGGGTTTTCTCGGCCACCGCCAGGGTTTTGTCCGTGGTGAGGTGTTTGGACATCCTCTTGAGAACGGCATCCGAACCCGACTCCGCACCCAGGAACACCATCTTTAGTCCCGACCTCCGTAAGAGGTCCCATGTGCTGTCCGAGAGCCGCAATAGGGCGTCGATGCGTGCTTCACACCACCACGAGAGCTTGAGCGGTAGCAATCGTTCGCACAGCTCCCGTGTGATCTCTTCCTTGAGGATGAAGTTGTTGTCATAGAAATGAATCGAATCCACACCGTGATTGCGCACGAGGTAACTCAGGTTCTCGGCGGACCGCGCAGGCGCCTCGACCGTCTGTCGGCTTCCGTACGCCGCGATCACTCCGCAGAAGTTGCACGAATACGGGCAGCCGATTGACGTTTGGTAGACCGCACTGCGCTGCCCCAGCTGCGTCGGGTGGATATACTCATCTACCGGGATTTTCTCGTAGGGGGGACGGGGGAAGGCGTCCGGCGGAAGCCACTTCCGTTCGGGGCCGATCCAATCGGCACCATTGTCGCGGAAGGCGAGGCCGGCAACAGACTTTGGGTCTCGTCGGCCGTCCACCACCTCGAGCAGCTCCAGGAACGTTTGTTCTCCCTGGCCGCGTATGACCCAATCCACGTAGGGCGCGTTCAGGACCGGACTTGGATATAAGCTCGGGAAGTACCCCCCCCAAACGATCGGGATGTTGCCGTACCGCCCTTTGAGCCGGCGGGCGGCCGGAACGGCGCTCACGAGTTGGGGACCCGGCATCACCGTCATCGCCACCAAGGAGACGGGATCGGCGGTGCCGGCGTGAGCGTCAATCAACGCGGCAACCTCGTCGGCAACGTCGACGCCAGGCAGGTTACCATCCACGATCGCCCACGACTGGCCCTCGGGCAGCACGGCGCCAAGTGACATGACCGAGAGAGGGAAGCGCCTGTTCCTGGGCTTGGTCGCGCGAGGGTTTACCAGCACAATCATGGCACCCGTGCCTCCCACAAATCAAACCGTGACGGAGGGCGGCGCCGTTCAAGCCGCGCGACGAGCGGGCGCAGCTCATACCAAAGCGGGTAGCGCACTCGATGGCGATGCCACGACAGGTCGGCGACGGCATTGTGGAGGCGCTCCGGCGTGAGGTATTCGAGAAACGGAAGGCCGAGAAGGTCGTCCGCTCGATCACCGAAGGTTATGGCACCGGTGCGCTGCTTCTCATCGATCATCGCCTCGCCGGCGCTCGCGCTCGCATAGAAGGGTGAGTCCAAGATGGCGATGCGCCCCCCCGACGTCACGACTCGGCACGCCTCGCGGATCACGGCGACGAGGTCAAAGGTGTAGTGGAGTGAGGCGTTGAACACAGCAATGTCCACGCTAGCCGCGGCCAGGGGAATGCCGTCGAACGAAGCAGCCACGCGGCTAAAACGCCTCGGCAGGTGTGAATGGTACGCCTTGCCGGCCGCGAGGCCGTCGATTGCGTCGGTGCGAATATCCATCGCGATGGCGCGGTGGCCGGCCCGCACGACCCGGTAGCACAGCCACCCGCTGCCGGCACCCAGGTCGAGGATGGTAACAGGTCGGGAAGCGACTTCTTTCGCGCGTTCCTTCAGGGTAGTTCGCACAAATCGGTCGAATGTCCGCGCGCGCACGGCCCACTGCTTGGCGAACGGACCGGTAGCAAGGTACGGCAGCGTCAGCAGTTCGCTGACCTTCTCGATCCCGCGACCTTCGGCCGCGCGATGCTCACCGTACGCCGCTCGGAACCGTCGCAGCCGAGCGGACAGGTTTAAAACCTCGTTACTCATTGCGGTGTTCGTCACTCTCAACAGGCGCGCTCGTGCGGATGAAGTGCAGCAAGATATGATCGCCAAAGAACGCGAGGGGCACGCTGGCGAGGCGGTCCAACGTCTCGAGGCCAGCGAGCAGCCGGGGGTATGAGGAAATAGTGGGTTCCGCGGCGCTCGGCGGGACGAATACTCCAATCCCACGGGTGCGGACCAGGCGGAAGTAGGGTACGAAGGCCCTTCGGAAGTCGCCGAGCGAAGGATATCGCACGGTGAACTTGTGCCCACCGAGCCGTGCCGGGACGTCGCCACGGGCGAACCGCCGAAACGCGACGCGATGATTCCCTAGCGCCAGCTGGATCAAGATCTCGCCCACCGCCCACCGCCCGAAGACCACCAGAAGCACCGACGCCCCGGGCCGCAAGAGTGGGGCCAGCCCGCGTGCCGCCAGCGCGAGGTCTGGCACACAGTTGAGCGCGGCGAAGTTCGAGTACGCGCCGTCAAACGGCGTCCCGTTCCATCGTCTCCCAACCTCGCCGAGCTGCTCCAATGCGAGTTCCCGGGTCTCGATCCTGTGTCTCCAGCCCGCTGCGCGAACCTTCTCCGCGGCGCGCGCCACCATTGCCGGGGAGCCGTCGGTCAGCACCACGTTTCGTCCCCGTTCGGCCAAGAACAACGCGTCGTCACCGGTTCCGCCGCCGAGCTCCAGCAAGCGACTGCCCGCCGGGAAAGTTCGCAGCAGGTGACGGCGTACGGCACGCCGTTGAGCCGCAACACTCCGCCATGCACCGAAACGATCATCAAACTCGTGAGCGCATGCGTCGAAGGCGTGAATGGCAGGGCATCGGCCCGATGCCTGCTCCGGTGCGAAGATGGTCGGCATGTTAGCTCCGCCCGGCGTGCGCTCCGGCGGATTGGCGGCTAGCCTGTCGTCGGAATTCTGGCTCACGGCGTTCGAGTTCGGCCCACCGTGCCGAGAGGTTCGGTGCGGACGCGAAACACACCTCATCGTGGAGCACGTCGCGTATCATCTTGTAGAAGCGCGTTTCGTACTGCCCCTGAAACATCATGGCGAGGTCGTCGCTGTCGTACCAGTACGTCTTACCACCGAGTCCTTCCTTCACCGTCTCGTAGAACTTGGTGCCAGGTAGCGGATACGACACCGACACCCCGATGTCGTCGGGGCGTTCTCGGCGGATGAGGTCCCGCGTCGAGAGGATGTCGTCCCACTCCTCCCCCCGGTAGCCCAATTGGATGAACCAGCAACTCCGAATGCCATGTGCTCTGAGGTTCCGTGTCGCTGTGCGAACTTGCTCGATTTTCGTTCCCTTATCCATGGCGTCGAGAATGTCTTGCGATCCCGACTCGACGCCAAGCCAAACTTCCGCAGCACCAGCGGCGGCCAACGCTGCGCAGACACGCGGTGTCATGAGGTTCACACGGGACTGCATCACGAATGGCGTCACGACATCGCGGGCAACCACTTCTTTGGAAAACTCCTCGATCCATCGCGCCGTGAGCCCAAAAATGTCGTCGGCGAACCAAATGCGGTCAGGGGACACCTCGTCGGAAAGTCGGAGGAGTTCCTCTGCGACATCGGCCGGACCACGTTGAGTATATCGCGTGCCGAAGACCGGTTTCGCGCACCAGTTGCAGCGGTACGGACATCCGCGGGAGGTGACGACGCTCCATGAAAAGAGGCCGTGTGCGCGAGTCCACGCGTCGCGATAGCGTTCCACGTCGACGAGGTCCCATGCCGGCAGCGGCAGGGCGTCCAGATTGTCTATGGACGGCCGCGTAGGCGTGTAACGAACCTGCCCTGTCCCATCGCCGTTGGAGGAGCCGTTTTCGTTGGGAAGGACTAGGCCGGGTATGTCCAGGAGCGAAGAATCCCGGTGGGCGCTCCAGCGTTGGACCAACTCCGCAAAAGTGAAGTCGGGCTCTCCCGCTATCACCGCGTCGGCTCCGGCCCGGAGGTATTGGGCAGGCTGGTCTGTGGCATCCGATCCGTTGACTGCTACCCGGCAGCCCTGCGCTTTGGCCGCTTGAATCATGTCGAAGCACGCCTCTCGCATTCGCACGGTGCACATCTTTGTGAGAAAATTGAAATTGTCCTCTAGGATACCCACGATGGAGGGTCGTGTGTCCTCGAGGGCTGCGTAAAACGCCTCTACCCCACTGGCGAGCATGGCATCAAAAAAACGAATCCTGAATCCCCGACCACGTACGACCGATGCGGCGATGAGAGTGGAGAGCGGCGGATACGGTTTCATTTTCCGTACCTGCTTTACATCGTAGGTCAGGTAGTAGGAGTGCCCGAGGAGCACAGGCTGCCGCGATGCCGCGCTCATTGGACCGAGGTGCGTGTCGGCATTGTTGTCCTCAACTGCCGGGTTCTGGCCTACCACCGCACCCTCGTGAAGCACGGTGGATGCCCACCGCCACTGCCGACTCCTGGCAGCACACTGTAAAACAAGAGCGCAACCGAATGCGAACCGAAGTTTGCACGGCTCCAGGGCGTCCCCATCACCGGTCGTCGTGAGTCTGGCCGGGGATTTAGGATGCTCGTGTTGCAGGATCGTCCGACATGGTTCCACATGGCGCTGTGAGTGCTAAGATACACATTATCTCGGGTGGCGCGAAGGGCGTTTGCGCCACCACGGAACGTGAGCCGGCGAGTGCGGGCAATTGGAGGAGGAGTGACAAAGCTTACCCCTAGACCCACGGCGCAGCGGGAAGACTTGGTCCAGGGGCCGCTGGCCCGGCCGATCCCACGGGTAGATCCGATCACGGATCTTCCTCTTCTTGTCCTCTTTCCTCACAGCCGCTGCAACTGCCGCTGTCTGATGTGCGACATTTGGCGAGTCACCGCCAAAGACGAGATCGAGTCAAGGGAGGTGGCGGCTTGGCTGTCTGAGTGGCGGGCCTTCGGCGTGAAACGCGTCGTGTTGAGCGGTGGCGAAGCGCTCCTTCACTCTCACCTGTGGGAGTTGTGTGAGCTGCTGCGCCAAGCCGATATCGGGATCACCATTCTCAGTACGGGTCTCCTCTTACGGCGTCACGCCCTCGAGCTCGTGCGTTACTGTGATGACGTGGTTGTGAGCCTCGACGGTCCCCGCGAGATCCATGACAAGATTCGCAATATCCCGCGTGCGTACGACAGACTCGCGGATGGCGTCGCCGCGGTGAAGGTGGCGGACCAAAGTGTTCGAGTATCCGGCCGCTGCACCGTGCAACGAGCCAACTTCCTGGGGTTACGGAGAACGGTGGTCGCCGCCCGCGAGATTGGGTTGGATCGTATCAGTTTTCTGGCGGTCGATGTGAGTACGGAAGCCTTCAATCGACCGGGTGGCTGGGGTGGGGAGCGCGTGAGGGAAGTGGCGTTACAGCGGCACGAGCTGCCGTTGTTAGCCGCGGAGCTGGATGCCATGGAGCGGGACTGTGCGACGGAGTTTGCAACCGGTTATATCGCCGAGGGTCCTGACAAGCTTCGTCGGTTACATCAATACTTTGCGGCACTGCTTGGTGAGGGAGACTTTGCCCCCCCCGACTGCAATGCGCCCTGGGTTTCGGCGGTCATCGAAACCGACGGTACCGTCCGGCCGTGCTTTTTCCAACCGCCACTCGGGAATATCCGCGAAGCGGAGAGCCTTGATGCGATCATCAATTCCCCCGAGGCGGTGGCGTGGCGGCGGGGCCTCGATACCCACCGAGACGCCATCTGCCGCAAGTGTGTGTGTTCGCTGACACTGCGGCGCGCGTCGGACAGCATGACGGGGATCGAGGCGTCAAACGAAGCGCGATGACGATCGGGCGTTGGCGCGCGCGGAACGGAACGGCGCGCCTGGCATGCGCAACGAGAGACGCTGTGCCCGTATCTCGAGGCGTCGTCTGACGAGCTGGTCGGTCAGCTTCGATCAGCGTAGGACGGAGTGAGGCACTCGAGTTGAACGTCGCTCTCGTCGTCCCCGGCGGTGTGGATCGCAGCGGTGAGTATCGGGTCATTCCGGCTTTGCTCTGGCTGGTAAAACGGCTCACCCGTCTGCACCATGTGCGGATCATCTCGCTGTATCAGGAGCGCCGACCGAGCGAGTGGGAATTGCACGGCGCCACGGTCCTCAACGTCGGCCACCGACGGAGTGGAATCCGAGCTTTGATGACCATCGTGCGCGAGCACCGACGAGTGCCGTTCGACGTGTTGCATGCCATCTTCGCCACACGTCCCGGTGTCTTGGCAGTCGCCGCGAGCCGCATACTCGGCGTTCCCGCGCTCGTGCACCTGGCTGGTGGTGAGATGGAGGCTCTTCGCGACATCGCGTACGGGGGATGTCAAACCTGGCGGGGACGTCTGTTCGTGCGCAGCGCGCTCAAAGGGGCGACCCGTGTAACCGCCGCTAGCGGTCCCATGGTGGAAGCGGCTCGATCACTCGGACGCACCGTGGAACCGCTCCCGCTGGGGATTGATCTAGCGGAGTGGCCAGTAGCGGAGCCTCGTCACCGAGATACCTCCCGACCGGCCCGCCTGGTCCACGTGGGGAGCTTGAACCGCGTCAAGGATCAGCACACCGCGCTTCGAGCGGCGGCGATCCTCGCTGGGCGAGGTGTGCACTATCACATGGACTTCATCGGGGTGGATACCTTGTCGGGCGAGTTGCAGCAACTGGCGCGGGATTTGGGTCTATCCGCACGAGTTGCGTTTCACGGATTTTTGCCGCACCGATGGTTGCGGCCCCTCGTGACCAACGCCGACTTGCACGTCGTTTCCTCACGCCATGAAGCAGGACCGGTCGCGCTGTTGGAGGCGGCCGTGGCCGGGGTGCCGACGGTGGGGACGGCTGTCGGTCACGTTGCGGATTGGGCGCCGGAGGCCGCAGTCGCGGTTCCTGTTGCGGATCACGTCGCGTTGGCGGCCGGGATCGCCGAGCTTCTTCAAGACGAGAGCCGGCGATTGAGCGTTGCCAGAGAGGCACAGCGGCGTGCGGTGGACTTTGACGCGGATGCCACGGCATTACGGGTGACTCAGATCTACGAAGACATGGTCCGGACGCCGTGCACGTTCTCCATGTGAGCACATATCTGGACCCGTTGGGTCGGTCCCCGGACCAGCTTTTGGAGGCGTGGTTCACGCTCACGGATGTGGCGGCTGCGGCCTCGTCGGAAGATGTCCGCGTGACCGCCGTGCAGGCCGCATCCCAGAATGCGGTGCTGGAGAGAAACCATGTGACGTGCCGTTTCGTCGCCGAGCGCAAGAGCATGATGCCGGCGTCGCTCGCCCCGTGGTCGTCCCCGCTGCCGCGTCGGCTCGCGGCGAAATGTGTGCTGCTTCAACCGGATCTGATCCACTATCACAGCCTTTCGCTTCCTCACCACGTGCGACTGCTGCAGCAGGCCTTGCCGAAAATTCCGTTTCTCGTGCAGGACCACGCGGACAAACTACCGCCGGCTTGGAGGCGGCCGCTCTACCGACGGGGCCTCGCAGCGATCGACGGGGTCGCCTTCACGAGCCGGGCACAAGCCGAGCCGTTCCGGCGGCGGCGGATTCTCGCCGATCGCGTGGCCGTGTTCGAGATCGCGGAATCGTCGAGTAGAGGGAGACTGACTGTTTTCGCCAAGGAGGCTTTTTGGGGCGCCCGGCAGGTGTGGGCGAGCTGGCCTCTTTCGCCCTTCTCGGGTACAATCTTCCAATGCACTGCTCGTGCAGTCGCGCACCTCCACATGAGAGCTGGAATGATGAGAATAACCGTCTTGGCTGTCGCGGGGTGGGCCGTCGCGGGATGCGCGGACCCCTACCTCACCCCGGCTCTCCGAGTCATCGATCAGGCCGGGCTCGCCCAGGCGATCCAGACCTTGGCATCGGACGAATTCGAAGGGCGGGCTCCGTCGTCCCGCGGCGAGGAGCGCACCCTCGGCTACTTGAGCGACCGTTTCGCAGCACTGGGACTTCAGCCCGGTAACGGCGACAGCTACCTGCAGGAGGTGCCTCTGGTCGAGGCGCGGGTCAACAACGAACCGAGCCTGACCGTTCGAGGCGGATCGGGGACCACCGAGCTTGCGTACGGCAGTGATTTCATGGGGTGGACGAAGCGCGTAGTCGAGCAGTCGCGTTTGACGAACTCAGCGATGGTCTTTGTGGGCTACGGCGTGGTGGCGCCCGAATACGACTGGAACGACTACGCCGGCGTCGACGTGCGCGGCCGGACCGTCGTGATCCTGGTGAACGATCCGGGCTTTGCTACCCAGGATGACGACCTGTTCAACGGCAACACGATGACGTACTACGGCCGCTGGACCTACAAGTACGAGGAGGCGGCTCGGCAAGGGGCGGCCGGTGTGCTCATCGTGCACGAGACGGCGCCGGCGGGGTACCCGTGGGAAGTGGTCACCGGCAGTTGGAGCGGTTCCCAGTTCGACCTCGTGGCGGACGACAACAACTTGTCGCGCGTGGCGGTCGAGGCTTGGATAACTCACGATGCGGCCCACGAGGTGTTCGAGCAGGCCGGACTCGATTTCGATGCATTGAAGTCACAGGCCTCGACACGAGAGTTCCAAGCAGTGCCGATGGGGTTGCGTGCCAGCACCACACTCAGGATCGACATTGCGCGCTCGACATCCAACAACGTGCTCGGCGTGTTGCCGGGTGGCAGCCGGGCCGATGAGTATGTCGTCTACATGGCGCACTGGGATCACTTCGGCCGCAACGAGGAACTCGAGGCGAAGGGGCAGGACGGCATCTTCAACGGTGCGTTCGACAACGCGACGGGCACCGCGGGGTTGCTGGAGGTGGCGGAAGCGTTCGCGTCGCTGGACGAGCCGCCTGCGCGATCGGTGTTGTTCCTCGCGGTTACCGCCGAGGAGCAGGGGCTTCTGGGCTCGGCATATTATGCTACGCACCCGGTTTATCCCCGTGCGAAGACGGTTGCCGCGATCAACATGGACGGTCTCAACACCGACGGCCCGATGAACGACATCACCGTCATCGGCTACGGCAATTCCGAGTTGGACGATTACGCCGACGCTGCCGCGGCCGAGCAGGGCCGGGTCGTGCGATCCGATCCCGAGCCGGAGAAGGGATTCTTCTACCGGTCCGACCATTTCACATTTGCTAAAGAAGGAATACCGGCGCTCTACACCGACGCCGGGATCGACCACGTCGAGCACGGTGAGGAATGGACGTTGCTGCGCCGCGCCGAGTACACCGCCGAACGGTATCACAAACCCAGCGATGAATTCGACCCGAACTGGGACTTGTCCGGCGCCGTGGACGATCTGCGTCTGCTGTTCAGCATCGGCTTGCGTCTAGCGAACGAGTCGACGTTCCCCAATTGGCGCGAAGGGAACGAGTTCCGCGCGCGGCGAGACGCGGACATGGCAGGTGGGCGCGGAAGGAACTGACCGGCGAGCCCATGGCCTCCATTTCGCCGCTTCCCCAGCCGTTTCCGTCGTGTTACGGCGTGCCGGTTATTCGGCACGTCGACCTGAGCATCTTTCAGAAGCAATACTTTACCCACTGCCTCGAGTGCACGTTTTGTGCGGACTCGTGTTGCTCCTACGGGGTGGACGTCGATCTCTTGCACGTCGACCGGATCATGCAGCGCGCCGAGGCCCTGGAAGCGTACATCGGCGTGCCGCGCGAGGAGTGGTTCACTCGAGAGCGCATCGACGATCCGGAGCTACCCGGCGGTGGATCGCTGCGCACCCGCGTGACCGGCGGGGCGTGCGTCTTTCTCGACCGGCAGCACCGCGGCTGCACCATTCATCGGTTTTGCGAG
>JADFPO010000060.1:0-7647 GCA_022562295.1 Gemmatimonadota bacterium | reverse complement strand
TCACTCGAGAGCGCATCGACGATCCGGAGCTACCCGGCGGTGGATCGCTGCGCACCCGTGTGACTGGCGGGGCGTGCGTCTTTCTCGACCGGCAGCACCGCGGCTGCACCATTCATCGGTTTTGCGAGGAGTTCGGAACCGATTATCACGACCTCAAGTCCGTCGTGGACTGTCTGTTCCCGTTGTGCGTGTCCGATGCCGTGCTCTGCCCGGCCGACGAGGTGGACGACGGCACGCTCGCGTGTGTCGCCACGGGACCGACGCTCTATCGCGGCCTGCGCGACGAGCTGCGCTACTATTTTGGAGACGGGCTGTTGGAGACATTGGACGTGCTGGAGCGTAAGATGATGGTAGTGAGTAGTGAATAGCGAGTAGTGAGTCGGGAGTGGGTATCGCTAGGGTGATGGATTCGGTGCTGGTGGCAGCAGATCGAGCAGGCTGTGGTTGCGTTCTTCGCGAACGTCGCCGCGCTCTACTGAGATGGGGTCGTTGAACGTGGGGCCTGCGTAGACGAACGTGTGGTATTCTCCCCGCTCGCCGCAGGGGTCCATGTTTTTGCGAACCTCCACCGTCTTCACGAAATCGTCGTCGATCTCACGGCCGAGGAGATCGGCGGCTCCTTGCTGTAGATCCACGCTGACGACGATCGGGCGAAAGCCTCGCTCCACTACCTCACGAACGAGGGAGAGTGGAGGCTCGCCCCACAGGGGCTCCACGTGCGCGAGCCCGGCGGCGGTTACGCGTGTCTCGTACCACTCACGCACATCGGCGAGATGGATGTTTCCGAAAACGATGCCGGTCACTCCGCGCTGCTCGAGATCTCTCAACGTGCGCAACAAGACGGGCTCGTAGGGGTTGTCGGCGTCGGTGTGGGCTGCCACGAGATCCAGACCACACGCCACGGCCTGCGCGGCGATCAAGTCGGCGCGCACTCCGTGGAAGGCGACACGTTGGGAAGGCCCGTCGTAGATATTGACCAGGTAGCGCACGTCGAGACCGTCACGCCGCGCGCGGTCGAGGGCCAGGGTGGAATCTTTGCCACCGCTACTCATCAGGGCGTAGCACATATGTACCCCACGTTGTGGTGCCGATACCTTGTCCGGCCAGACCAGTCGCGTATCTTCTATTCAAGTGCGAACTGTGATACGCCGATACTGGATGAGATGACAAAGCCGATCCTCGCCGCTCGAAATAATAATCACCGCCGGCCCAAGTGGGTGGGACGTTGAGCGTGTAGACGGATCACACATCGACGCCGCACCCGCCCGGTTTCACTCGGCGGGTTTTTTGTTGATGGGGTGTAGCTCAACTGGCAGAGCGCCTGGCTGTTAACCAGGAGGTTGGAGGTTCGAATCCTCCCGCCCCAGTCTTTCTTTCCCGCATTTTCTGGCGGGTTCTGAGGGTGTGGCGCTTACGCTCTTCGTCGTCGTTGCCACTACGTTGCCATTCGGTCATCTGGTCCATGACGGCGGCAACCGCCTGGCGCTCGCTCTCCTTGGTGGGTTTCAGGTAGGTCCGCGCCAGTACGTCGGCGGTGTCCCCGAGATAGCGCGAAGCATGAGCCAGACCCAGGCGCTCTATCAACACCGTGGCGATTGCTCGGCGGAATGCGTGAAATGCGCGGTGCGGCTTGTGTTCCACGCCTGCCGCTCGCTCCAGCTTCTTCAGGGCTTGGTTCATCGATCCGTAGGTCGTGGGTTGCATCACGTCGCGGTGATTCCAGAGCACCCAAGGCGTTTCATCGGGGCGGTGATTCCACGCTGCCACGAACGCCTGCCTCACCGCGGGGATCATGGGTAAGGTCCGGTCGGGCTGTTTCTTGCTCCCCAGTACGCCTTTCCGGAACGTGATGGCCCCAACGAGCACCGTTGAGTCGTCCACCGAATACTCGGCGTCCCGACGGATTGCACCTCCGTCACGACGGCCGCGCCAACCTCGGCACCCTGACCGGGTTGGCCTCCTCCACCCGGTTCCAGATCCTCCGCCCGACCGCGTCGGCCTCCCGGACGATCGCCTCCGCATCCATCGTGAGGACCTGGCGGTCGCGCATGATGAACCGGCCGTCGACCATGCTGGACTCGATGTCGCCCGTATGGCCGCTGTGTATGATAGCGGACAGGATACGGCCGGCGGGCACGAGGTGGGGGCGCAGGGTATCCACGACGAGGAGGTCGGCCTTCTTCCCGACCTCGAGCGTGCCGAGGCTCTCCTCCTGCTGCACGGCCCGGGCTCCCCCCTGTGTGCAATCCGCGAGCATGTCTTCCGGCTGGGGCTGGAGGCCGGGGATCTGGTCCCCGTCGCGGTTCCGCCGGATCCGTTCCGTGAGCAGAGCGATCCGCATCACCTCGAAGACATCGTTCGTGTTGTTGTCGGTGCCCAGGGCAATGGTGCAGCCCGCGGCCCTGAGGCTGGGGATCGGCGGGGCGACGCCCCGGTTGCTGGCCATGCCGGCCTGGTGGGAGATGATCGTGCGGGAGCGGCCGAGGAGCTGGACCTCGGTGTCATTGACGTAGCGAGCGTGGGCCGCGAACAGCCGGGGGCCGAGGAAGTCGTGCTGGTCGAGGTACTCCGCCGGCCGCATGCCGTGGTACATCTGCATGAACATGAACTCTGCCCGGCTCTGGTTCAGGTGGATCGTGTAGCCGAGGTCGCGCTCCTCGGCGAAGGCGCGGACGGCCTGCAGCAGCTCGGGCGACGTGCTCTCGGTGAGCCCGGCCGCCGGAAACACGCTGATGCGTCCGTTATCCGACCCGTGCCACTCGGAGTAGAGGTCGTGGATCCGCTGCATTCCCTCGTCCCGCAACCGGGCCGAGAACCGGACGGGCTCGCTCCGCGCGAGCCTTTCCTCGGTCATCAGTCCGACGTTCTCGCCGTCGCGGGCGGACTCCGCGAACACGCAGCGCAGCCCCGACTCCGCAAGCGCGGCCGCGTGGCGATGGATGTTTCCGGTGTTCTCCACGATGGTGGTGGTCCCGGTCGTGATCGCCTCCAGCGCCGCGACCTGGACCATGAGCTCGGACTCCCCCTCCCGCAGGAGGCTGCGCGGCGAGATCTCGAGGCCCGCGGTGTTGGGGAAGCCGAAGTCCTCGTTGAAGCCGCGGCCGATGACGGCCGCCATGTGGGCGTGGCAGTTGATGAGGCCCGGCAGCAGCGCCTTCCCCCGCCCATCGTAGACCTCGGCGCCCGGATACCGCTGGAGGATCGTGTCCGTGGGGCCGATCGCCGCGATCGTGTCATTTTCCACCGCCAGCGCCACATCGTGCTGGACGGTGTCGGCGTTCACGACGGTAGTGTGGGTGAAGACGACGGTCCCGCCCTGCTGCCGGCTGCGGCGAACAGCTCCCGCCGGCTGAGGTAGGCCGGGCCGCTCGAGGACGAGGGCCGCGGCGCCGGCGCCGGTTGCGGCGAACAGCTCGCGCCGGCTGAGGTGGGTCGGGCCGCGTGGGGGCTCCGAAGACGACGACGGGCGGGGCGTGGTCGGTCGTGGCATGGCTCGATGCGGTCCCTCGGCCGGTGCGGGTGAAGAAATCTGTCGGGTACCGGGTAGAGTAGTCCCCCGGCCGGTGCGGATCAAGAAGTGATCAAGAAGACTCCGATTGCGTGATCGGCCCGGCCAGCGGCGATGCCCTGAACGGTGGGGTCGTGAGGCAGTCCGACCCTGCGGGGCGCGTACGGTACGTCCTCATCGGAGCGGTTTCGGCACGCCTCCAAGGATTTCCTCGACTTGCGGCGGATGCAGACATCACACCGGCCAGAGACCTCGACAATCTCGAGCGACTCGCCGCCGCGCTGCGGGAATTGGACGCACGCATCTACACGGAGACGGTCCCCGAGGGTCTGCCATTCGACTGCAGCGCCACGACGTTGGACCGGGCGGACCTTTGGAACTTCGTGACCTCGTCGTAAAAGAGCTGCAGCTGAATCTCCTGGTTTACCGGACGATCGAGAAATCGTTGGTCGAGGTTCCAGGTGTCCGGACTGATCGCCGAGGAGTCGCGCTTGCCGTGGCCGCCACGTTCAACCCCCGCGCACGGCGGTTGAACTCGGCCACCTCCTTCACGATCACCGCCTGCAACCGATCCCGCAACTCGCTCCATTGCGCCGAGTAGTCGTTGAACGCGTCGTACGCCCCTTGGTTGGGCCGGGCGTCGGGCTCCACCACGTGCTCGTACGTGGCGAACAGATGGTCGTCCAACCGCGGCGGGAATACCCGCACGTCGTTGCGGGATTCCTTCTTGAGCTGCATCAACCCGTCCTCCACGGCGCCGAGCTTCGCGGCGATGTCGTCCGCCAGCTCCAGCAGCTCGGTTCCTTGCCCCAGGCGCTCCGCCCGCTGCGCCACCCACTTGGCATCCTCCCGAACCTGCCTGAGCTTGCGCACCGCGCCAGCCATCTGGTCGATGGTGTCTTTGATCGCGGCGGCCAGCTCGAACTGCTCCTGGAGGTGCGCCAGCGTGACGCCTTGCAGCCGTGGGTCCATCAGCACCTCGAACGAGCGCGTCTGGCTCTGTCCGTCGACGGTCAGCCGCGCGGCGTAATTGCCCGGCACCGCCCGATACCCGCGGTCGTAAGCCCGTATCACCGCGTCCTCCACCTGGTCGGGGCCCGGATAGGTGAGGTCCCATAGCACCCGGTGCATCCCCGGCTTGGCGGACAGCTCCAGCGTCCAGCGGTCTCGGACGGCTGCCTCGCCGTTCGAGAAAGTCCGCACGAGATCGCCGGCACTGTCCAGGATCTCCAGCGTCACGCTCCGCTGCGGTTCCTCGCGCAGGCTGTAATAAATGAACGCGCCCTCCGGCCGGTTTTCCGGCCAGCGCTCCCCGCGGGACCGGCGACGAGTGGCCCGGTACGCGTCGGCTGGCGTGAACAAATGGAACGGGGCGGCGGCCACCGGCGCGTCGATTTGGCGCAGCGGGGTCAGGTCGTCCACGATCCAGAACGAGCGCCCGTGCGTCGCCACGACGAGATCCCCCCGGTGCACTTGAAGATCGGCGACGGGGACGATGGGGAGGTTCAGCTGGAGTGTCTGCCAGTGATCTCCGTCGTCGAACGAGACGTACATCCCGAACTCGGTGCCGGCGTAGAGCAAACCTTCTCGCTCCGGGTCCTCGCGTACCACGCGGACGTAGTGGTTCTCGGGGATCCCGTTGGTGCCGTCAGTGAGCAACTCCCACGACCCGCCATAGTTCTCCGTGCGGAACACGTACGGGCGGAAGTCGTCCATCCGGTAGTTGTACACGGTGACGTACGTTTTGCCGGGGCGGTGGCGCGAGATGTCGATGGCGTTGACCGTTCCCTCCTGGGGCATGCCGCCCGGCGTGATGTTGGTCCAGCTGGCACCGCCGTCGCGGGTCAGATGCACGAGCCCGTCGTCACTCCCAACCCAGATCTCTCCCTGTGTATCGGGCGACACTTCCAGCGCGAAGATGGTGTTGTAGTTCTCGACACCGGTGATGTCGTGGTTGACGGGCCCACCGGGGTGCTGCTGCTTGGTGATGTCGTTCGTGGTCAGGTCGGGGCTGATCTCTTCCCACGTCTGCCCGAGGTCCCCCGACCGCAACACGTATTGGGAGCCGTGGTACACGACGTTCGGTTCGTGGGGATCGAACCGGACGGGGTTGTTCCACTGGAAGCGATACTTGAGGTCTTTCATGGCGGGGCCGTTTTGCGTGTGGGGATACACGATCACGTCCCGCACCTGGCCGGTTTCCTGATTCATGTAATCCATCCGCCCCCCGCAGCAGAACGTGGTGGCGAAGGTGATGTTGGGGTTCTCCGGGTGAATCGCAATGTGGCCGCTCTCACCGCCCCCCACCTCGTACCAGAACTGCTCCGGGCTCAACCCGCCGCTCCACCACGACGGCACGCTTATGGTCGAGTTGTCTTGCTGCGCGCCGTAGACGCGATAGGGAAACCGGTCGTCCACCGCCACGCGGTAGAACTGCGCGGTGGCGTGATTGTACATGGTGGACCAGCTGTCCCCCCCGTTCACACTCACCTGCCCGCCGCCGTCGTTCCCCACGATCATCAACTTGGGTTGTTCGGGGTTGATCCACAGATCGTGCACGTCGCCATGGGGGACATCGACCTCCTGGAACGTGTGGCCACCGTCCACCGAGCGCCACATGTCCGAGTTTAACGCGTACACGGTGTTCTCGTCCAGCGGGTCTGCGTGCATGTGCGTGTAGTAGAACGCCCGCTGCCGGAGCGTCCGCTCGGCGTTGACATAGGTCCACGTCTTCCCGCCGTCGTCCGAGCGGTACACGCCCCCGTCCGGCTCGGCCTGCACGAGCGCCCACACCCGGTCGGGGTTCGCCGGCGACACGGTCACCGCGATCTTTCCCACGAGCCCTTCGGGCAGCCCCCCGCCCAGCTTCACCCAGGTATCACCCGCGTCCATCGTCTTGTAGAGCCCCGAGTCGAACGAGCCGCTGTAGTGGGTCCACGGCTTGCGCTCGGCCCGCCACATGGCGGCGTAAATTTCCCGTGGGTTGCGGGGATTCATCGACAGATCTACCGCGCCCGTGCTGTCGGAGACGAACAGCACCTGCTCCCACGTGTCGCCGCCATCCTTGGAGCGATACACGCCGCGCTCGGGGTGCTTGCCGAAGGCATGGCCCAGCACCGCGAGGTAGAGGAGATCCGGATTCCTGGGGTGAACCGCGATCCGGCCGATCTGTCCAGCCTCTTGCAGCCCGATGTAGCGCCACGTCTCACCGCCATCGGTGGATTTGTAGACGCCGTGCCCTGGAGACACGTCGCCTCGGATGCACGCGGATCCGGTGCCGACGTAGATCACGTTGGGATCGGAGTCCGCCACCTCCACGGCGCCGATGTCGCCGCCGAAGAAGCCGTCGGAGACGTTGACCCAGTTCTGTCCGGCGTCGGTGGTCTTCCACACACCGCCGCCGGTGGTGCCTTTGAAATAGGTGAACGGCTCACCCTCGACACCCTCCACCGTGGTAGACCGGCCGCCACGGTACGGGCCGATCATGCGGTAGCGGAGCCCGGCGTACAGGCTGGGATCGTAGACGTCGTTCCCCGCGGACCCTCCCCGTTGGGCCTCCAACGGACCGGGAGCCATGGCGGTAACGGACGCGGCCGCGAGCAACGCGGCGAAGGCGATGGCGAGGGAGGGGATCGGTCGCCTCATGGTGGTGCCTCCTAGTGAAGCAGCGGCTATCGACGGCGGCCACCCGGCGGAAGGACTGACCGTCGCTGGCGGCCAGCACGCACGGATGGCGGAAGGACGAGACCCATCAGTGGCCTAACATGACCCGCGGAACGGGGGAGCGGGAGGGGGGGAGAGGTCGCCGACCCGGCGGTCGGGGCGACGCGCGGCCCGGTGGTCCCGTGGACCCGATGACCCCCTGGCCTAGCCGCGTCCCTGACGAGGCGAGCCTTCGAGACTTCATCGCTCCAGATAAATAGCCTCATCAGCTCTTCTCTCCTGGCTGCGCTCTAACCCAAGAAGCCGCTTGGTTACCTGGTGCCAGAGCCGCGGCGCGGGCGTCACCAGCAGCTCCCCGTGAACCGTTTCGTACCGGTTGCCGTCGTCGGGGAGGGCGCGGACCATGTCGGCCGTGTAGTACACAGGAGCAGCCATACCCATAAGCTCACCTCGGCGGTTGGAAGTGCGCAATACCA
>JADFPO010000059.1 GCA_022562295.1 Gemmatimonadota bacterium | reverse complement strand
ACCGGGCCACGTTAGTGGGAGCGTCCGACGGAAACAGCCGCAATTCGATCCTCCGCCTTTCCTCTATATAGAGGAATACCCGCGCCCCTTCGAGACGCTGGATTTCCACGGTGGTAGGCATGGAGGCGGGGACCCGCGGTAGAACGGCTGGATCGGTGCTGATGGGACTGCCACTCCGCTCCGTCAGGGCTTCTGCGATGCGGCCGGCCAGCAGGGGGTCGAAATCGCGCAAGTACGGTCGAAGGCTGTCTTCGGGTACGTCGTCCTGAAACAACAGGAGCTTCTTGAGTACGGCCATGCGGGCATCGCGGGAGGTTTCCCGTTGCTGGTTGGTAATTCGGCGGAGCGTAGCAAGGAGCGTGGGGACAGCGACGCCCGCGTCGTAACCCTCGCTCAAAGCCCGTGCGGCCGTACGGATCAACTGGTAATCCGATGATTCCAACGCTGCCAGGTAAATCGAGTCCGCTCCTCGGCCCTCCTGCCGCTCCAACGCCGCGACTGCAGCTTCACGCACATTATGGTGTTCGTCATACGCCAAGCCGCGTAGACGGGACGCCAGCGACAGCCGTTCGGCCGCGCGAACGGCGTACATACGCACTTGCCAGATTGGGTGGGTCGTGAACTGAGTCAGCATCAGCTCCACACGCTCCGGCGCCACTCGGGCCAGGGCTACCAGCGCGTGACTGGGTTTGTGCCATGCCTCCCCTCGGTTGGAGTCGGGGCCGGGGGACGGCAACTCTGCGGTCAACCCGGCGAGAAAGGGCTCCACGTCCTCACCCGTCGCACACCCGTTACCCAAGAGGTCGATAGCCAGCAGCGCCACGTGAATGTCGTCGTCCAGCGCGGCTTCCCGGATTGGTTCGCATCCAAACTCCGCTTGGTGCCGGCTCCCGTACGCCCGTACGGCCTCATAGCGTACGGCGGGGGACTCGTCGCGTAGTCCCTGTGCCACGATGCGGGCCCGCGTCCCCACCGGGAGATCGTCGATCGTGCGTGCCGCCGACATGGCGATGCGCCGTACCTCCACATCGGTATCGCTCAACGCCAAGCTCAGAAAGTCGCCGTCCAATCCGCCGGCCGGGATCAGCGCTGCGGTTGCCACGCGGCGGATGTTTTCGGATCCGGGTGGGGGAGCGCGTGGGAAAACCATCCTGCGCTCGTCGGTCGTGGTATCCTGGGGAGGTGGGCGTCCGAATATGGCCAGTTGGCGCAGCCGCCTTACCGCTGTGCGGGAGGGTCGGTAGCTCGACGCGTTGCGGCGCATGAGGGATTCGAGCCCACGCGCGATGCCGAGCGCAGTGGGAGATGTTACGCGAGTCGTGTCACCCAAGGTGCGAATCAAGGCGTTTTCGGCGATCCTCACCTGCGTGGTGTTAGCATAGGGAAGACGTCCGACCGTTTGGAAAATCATGGCACGGACGGCTGGGTTGGTCTCCACGTCGAGGCGTGTAATGAGAGGCTCACTCGCAAGCAGGGCCTCGCCGTTGAAGACCGCCTGACCCAGGGCGTTGGCGGCCTCGGCGCGGACGCGCGAGGAGCTTGCGGACAACAACGGGGTGATGACGGGAACCAGATCGGGGCGCTCGAGCCGGCCGAGCGCACGCACCGCCATCCGACGCATTGCCGGGTCGGGTGACCGCAAGCCTTTCAGGATCGGCTCGAGGCCCTCATCGCCGGTCGGGCGGGCGTCCTCGGCGGCCCGAATCGCGGCGAGGAGTGAGGTGTCGGAGGGAGCGCTCACGCGAGCACCAGGACTCTGAGCTTCGAGGGCCGTCGGCCAAAGGATGAGCCCTGTAAGAGCCAGCGCAAGCAAGTGTCTCATGCTTGGAA
This sequence comes from Gemmatimonadota bacterium, assembly GCA_022562295.1. GTDB lineage: Bacteria > Gemmatimonadota > Gemmatimonadetes > Gemmatimonadales > GWC2-71-9 > B3T1B10. The sequence goes on along the minus strand of JADFPO010000059.1, from coordinate 17,507 downwards.
TCTTGTGGCGGCGAACCCGGTGCCGCAATTGCTGGTCTTTCAGGCGCCGAGGCGAGAGAACCGATCGAGGCTTCCGTCATGCAGCCACTGGAAGCACTGGTCAGACGCCTTTCGCAGAGCCGTGGTTCTCAACGCCGCTAATGGCCCTTCCGGGGTATGGGTATTACTCTTACTAGTAAGAGTATATACCGAGGTAACAGATGCGTATTACGAGCAAAGGACAGGTGACCATCCCACAAGAGATCCGTGAGCAGCGCGGCTTGCTCCCGCAAACCGAGGTCGAGTTCGAACTCACCGAAAATGGGGTTCTCCTCAAGAAGGCCCCGGGCGTGCGCCCGCGGGGCCGTGCGATCGTGCAGCATCTCCGCCGCCGTGGTGATGTCCAGTTGAGCACCGACGAGATCCTCGCCCTTACGCGCGGCACGGAATGACCAACGTCCTCGTGGACAGCAACGTGCTCTTGGACATCCTTACGGAGGACGCACGTTGGTACGACTGGTCCGCCGGCGCGCTCGAGGAGCAGGCCGAGGACGCCGTGCTTGCGATCAATCCTATCATCTACGCGGAAGTGTCGATCCGGTTTGCGCGCATCGAAGACTTGGAGGACGCGCTTCCGTCGGGGTTGTTCGAGCGGGCCGCGTTGCCGTGGGAAGCGGGTTTTCTCGCCGGTAAGTGCTTCGTGCAGTACCGACGCGGGGGCGGCGCACGGCGCTCCCCATTGCCCGACTTCTACATTGGAGCGCATGCAGCGGTGCGTGACTGGACCCTGCTCACGCGAGACGCCTCCCGCTACCGCAGCTACTTCCCGACACTACGATTGATTGCGCCGTAGGCTATCGGCTGGATCTCGGGGTGTCTTCGCTCGATAAGATCGGTTCGAAATTCTTACAGCGGACGATCCGATGCGCACTGTCCGCCGCTTTCGTCGGCCAAGGCAATTGGCAATCACGCCGCTAATTGCCCTCCTTCAGGAACTTGAGCTCCCGTTCTCCCCGACCCGCTCGAGCTCACCGCGGCAGATCGATGGCCGGATTTCGGTCGAAGAAGGCTACTGGGACAAGATTGAACCCATGAAGCTCCAGGGGGAGGATCGGCCAATCCTCCGGACGGGCCACGTGATGGAAGCCGGTGGTGTACCAGAGCACGATATCCGTGTTTTCGATGTTCCGATTGGCCTTGGTCCACTGGGGAAGTCCCTGACCAGCGGCACTATTGGTGGGGTAGTCACCGGCCGCGAAGAGCTCCCGTGGGTTCATGGGGGTGGCCCAGAGCGTGTGCTCGGTGAACCCGGCGCGCTGCTGTAGGTAGTCGTCCGGGCTCAACAGGGTCATGATGCCGTGTCCCTCGATCATGTAGCCGCTGGGGTAGCCGGTGGGCCCGACCCGAGATGGGTTCACCACCCGCCACTGCTCCGGAGCGTTCAGCGAGGACGTGCGCTGGGCGTCCTTTTCGCGCTGAGCCACCTCGGTCTCGACCCGCCAGACGCTCCGCCGGGGGTTGTCGTCGCCTTGGCGCTCGGTGACGAGGCGGTCCACCACCAGGCTGTTGTCCTGCCCATCGACGTCGAAGTCGAGCCTGAAGTTGAACACGTGACTATGGTTCACGGCCACCAGGTGGGGAGCCACGAACCGCCCGTAGCGATCGTCGGGATCGCCCGAGTCCTCGGCGGCACTGCGGGCCTCCACGGACTTCATCTGGTCGATTCCCGTGGCGGCCAGGTTCACGCGGATCACGCCAGACTGCATGAACACCCAGTCGAACAGGTAGTCGTAGTTCCCGGCTCCCATGATCATGCGCAGGACCAGGTCGCGGCTGGCGCGGCTCTCCACCACCCCACCGTCGCGGGTGTGGCGCCAGGCCGGCTCGGCTCCGGGCCGTTCGTACAGGCAGGCCACCCGCTGCCGCTCCCTCGGCGAGCCATTCGGCTGGATGACCCACGTGTCGAAGAAGGTGGCGTGGGCCGGACAGTCCAGTCCGGGCACCATGGCGCTCGCCACGCCTCCAAAGGACGAGGGATACGTGCCGAGGTCGAAGTACGCCTGGTGATTCCAGGGCTCGGAGGGGTCCTGGTATGGGACGAACAGCTCGGACAGGGACGCCTGATAGAGCACCGACCGGAACTCGTCGCCGACCTGATGGCCCACCTGGGAAAGCACGAGGCCCCGGCGCTGGTCCACCCGGAAGTGGAAGCGCCAGCCCTCCCAGCTGACCTGGTGGCCGTCGAGCTCGTAGCCGGGTCCCCCGGGCTGGGAGAGTATGATGGGAGGTAAGGGCTTGCGAGTGGGTCCCACCGCCTCGGGGTGGTGTTCTCCGATGGAGGGCACGGCGCCGTGAATCGGGCCGCCATCGATTACCCGAAGCACATCGCCGCTCTTCTGGTCCACGATGGCGACGAGGTTCTCGATGGGAATACCCAGGCCGGAAACCCGTCCCACCTGGTTCGTGCACCGGACCCGGCCCACCCTACGGCCGCGCTCTTCTTCGGTATCGAAGTAGGCGTCGGAGCCGACGCTGCACTGCACCTTGCTCAGGTCCGTGATTCCCCGGGCCTCGAAGGCGGCCACCATGTCCGGGTGCTCCTTGAGGTCGGCCAGGGCGCGCCGGTCCATGGGCCCCCGCATGTACTGACGGTCGGTGACTTCGCGAAACTCGAGGACGGTGCGGTTGGCCACGTCCACCACGGCCTCGTAGCCCGTGTTGGACTGGACCAGATGGACCCGTGCCTGCCTGCCGAACGGCTGGCCGGGCCGCCAAGCCAGGACGTCGGCCTTGGACGGCTCGTTCAGGCCGGCATAGAGGAACTCGGCGTCCTCCTCGACGCCCTCATAGGCACGGAGGGTCTCGTAGAGCGCCCAGTGCTCTGCGGCGGTGAGCTCGTCGAGCGGATGGGTGGCCTCCTGGGCGAGGGCGGGAAGGGGCAGGACGAGGAGCAGCAGAAGGGCCGAGCGTCGCATTAGAACCTCCAATATGGATCGGAACTCAAAAAGCACTCTGGGGCCGGAGGACAAGGTAGGGCGGGCAGTGGTGGCCGAGCCAGGGGGAGGTCGCGTGATGGGCTGGACGGGGGTCATCGAAATGTGGAAGATGGACGGTCGGCATCGACACGATCTCGGCGAATCGGGAGACAACTGCTCCACCAGATTTACCGCCACGGTCTGTGGCAGGTGCTCGAGATTTATCCCCCCAAATGCTGGCGTGAGGCCGCAAGTTGACTCGTTTGGCCTTGCGCCTCACGTTATCCCGACCGGTCAAAGGGCTGCTGGTTTACCCATCCCTGGGAGCGACTCATGCGACGGATTCCGCGTTTTCTTCCGCTCACGCTTGGTATAGGAATTTCAATCGGCCCCCAAAGTAGCGCCGGGTGGGTGGGCAGTCCAGGGAACCTTATGTGGCGGTCCATCCGCTGCTTCCGGTCTCATCCGGGGGCCGATCAGCGGCCGCGAGCCAATCGCGCGGCCGGGATCAGGCACGGCCAGGGCCGCCAGGCGGCACGTGCGCACCCCAGCAGGCCCCGAACCCAGGATCCGGAGGCGGTGGCGGAACGGCTTACGCCGAGGTAGTGGTGTGGGGAAACGTCCAGCGGCGCGCGCGTGCGGCGGGCCTCCGTCGCCCACGCCGCACACGGACGCGGCCATCGACGAGGCGCATCGGGCGGCCCGGGAGCAACTGACCGTTCGAAGCCGGGCCCGGCGGTCCACTACCGAGGGGATTGCGTCGCGGTAGGATCTACTATCCTTATCCGACGGAGGCACTCAGCGGCGAGTAGTCCGCGCCGCTCACCGCTCATTTCGTACCGCGGGGGCGTCCTGGCACCCATGCGCCAGATCGTCCTCTGGGCTCGACTGAGTGGGCCCACGCTCCGGCCGCGGATCAAAAGCGTTGGCGCTCGCCGGCGATCCCGACGCGGAAGTCGCGCGCATCCCGCTTACCGGAGTTCCCCCGGGCGTCGCTACGGTGTGGGATCCATTCCTTTGAATCTGGGAAGAAGCGCCTCGCGATCGAACCGGGCGCCGTCCAGATATACGCTTGAAATCGTCCGCGTGTTGCGGATGTCGTCGAGCGGGTTCGCGTCGAGCACGATAAACGCGGCGCGCTTGCCCGCGGCGAGAGTTCCCAGGTCGGCGAGCCCCATCAGCTCGGCCGGGCGCGACGTGGCCGCGACGATCGCTTGCGCCGGCGTCATGCCGAGCTGCACCCACCGCGCGAGCTCGACGTGCTCACCGGAGCCGAACGTATGGCCCGGGTGAATGCCCGTGTCCGTAGCGAGCACGACGCGGGCACCCGCTTCGAGCATCTGCGGGAAGTTGATCGCCATCTGGCTCTCCCGAGCCTGTCTGGGAGGCCCGCAATTGGCCGCGAGCGACCTGCGCTCCGTCTCAGCGCGTATCGCCGCGATCAGCGAGTCGGGCAGCGCCTGTTCGAAAAACGGATCCCGCGCGCAGACGCCGTTGGGAGTATCGCCGAGGCCGATGACCGTCGCCCAATAGGGTCGCTTCTCCCTCAACAGCGCAAGGAACTCCTCGTCGAGCGGCTGACGCTGCACCATGTGCACCAGCACGTCGGCGCCCGCCGCCACGACCGCCTTCTGATCGGCCAGCCTGATGGCGTGGGCGTGGACGGTCATGCCGTGCCGGTGCGCTTCGTCGACGATCGCCTCGTAGACCTCGGGGGCCAGCTTCGGATAGTTGCCGCCTCGATCGTCCACCCACATCTTCACGTGCTCGATCTGCTGCGAGACCATGCGCTGCACGGCCGCACGGGCCTCGTCCGGGGTCGTGACTTCGTTCACCACGCGCAGCACGTTGGTCGCTTCGCGGAGCACGCGATCAGGGCCGCCGTTTGGAGGCGCCATCCCGGGCATGAAGAGGTACCGCGACGCCGGCGGGAACTTGCCCGCGCGTTGGTCGCGCTCGAACTGCAGGGAGAGTTCGGTCGGGCTCGTACCTATCGACACGGTGGCCGCGGTACCGTAGAACGCCGCGCGCTGCATGTGATCGAGGATGTTTTCCGACGTCTGGTTCTCGGGGCGCCAGCTCGTGTAGCCCTCATAGCCGACGTGCGCGTGGACGTTGATCATGGCGGGCATGACCGTCTTGCCGGCCAGGTTCACGCGCGTGGCGCCAGCAGGCGTCGTCACTTCGCTCCGCGCTCCTACCGCAACGAAGCGTCCGTCCGCGACGACGAATACCCCGTCTTCGATGGGAGGAGTCTCGTCGCCGATGATCAGGCGCGCGCCCTCGTACACGACGGTTCCGGGCGACCCTGCGTCCGGCGCGCAGCTGATAGCCCCAATCGACACCAAGACGATCCAACTCGGGAGCTTTCTCATCGTTTCCCTCCAGGAGGCCCTTCGCGCCGTCACCGTACTTCGCAAGGATCGACGCGACCAGCGTCTGGCTCAACGTACAAGGAGTCTAAGCGCTACCGCCAGAGGACCCCATCTGATCCCGCCTCGCAGGCCCGCTAGCGGGGACGCGCCTGTTTGCCGCCGGAGCCCATAAAATCGCTGCGGCGTGTCTTCTCGTTCGGTAGTCCTCCTATCGGTCGCTGTACGTGCTATCGGTCGGCGTCACCCAATAGGAATTTCAATCGGCCCTCCCAAACTAGAGCTGGTTGAGTGGACTGTCCAGGGAACGTGATTGGGTGGTCCACCCGCTGCTGCCGGTCTGATCCAGGGTGGATTAGCGACCGCAGCCGTCGCGCGCGTGCGGCGGACCTCCGTCGCGGTGCGCCGCAGGTGGGTGAGAATTCCCGATATAGAGCATGACGTCGTCGAAGAGTACCCGCACCGGTGAAACAGACGTCGAAGTGAAGCGCAAGGTAAAGGAGCGTTGCTCCCTTCTCATATGTCATCGTATTTCTGAGAACGTGGACTATGGCACCAGCTCCCGCCGACCGGGGATCATGATGGCCGGGATCCCTCGACTCCTGATCAGCTCGTTGAATGCCTCCAGCTGTGGACCGAGGATCGCGTTGAGCGTGGCCTGGTGCACTCGCCACTGGGCCGAGAGGTCCGCGAAGAGATCACGCGCCCCGCGCGTGACGACGCCCTCACTTCCATCGACGGCCATGCGCAGGCGGATATAGTGGAAGTTCAACCTGCTCGGCCAGTTGATCACGGTTTGCCCGTCCACGGTCCGCTTTTGAATCAGTGTGTCCTCCACGGCGTCGAGCTGGCCGGTGATCGCTTGTCCTGCTGCCGTGATCGTGTCTGCCGCCTCGTGGTCGGCGGCGCGCTGCACGACATCATCCACCTGTTCCCGTACGTCGCGTAGCCGGATGACGCCTTCGTGGATGCTCGTCAATTCGTCTCGAATGCTGACGAGCATGGCATCCTGCCCTCGAAAATCTGCCAGCGTGGCATCGACTCTGGGGTCCTTCAAGACTTCGAACGACTCGGTCAAGCTACGACCGCCAACGGAGAGTCTGGCACTGTACCTGCCGGGCACGGCCTTCCGTCCTTGCAAGGTGCCCCAAACGTAGACGCCCGGGATGGACTTCACGTTGGAGTGACGGAGATTCCAGGCGAATCGGTTCATGCCTGCAGCAACCGGAAGCGAATCCTGTTGTTCGTGCTTTTCTGGCTGAGTGGAGTAGCTCCGCACGACGGTTCCAGTGTTGTCGAGAATGTCGAGCGTTACCGTCGAGTCCGGCTCTTCGGCGAGGTAGAAATCGATGATGGCTCCTGCGGGAGGGTTTTGTCCTACAGCACCACCGCCACCGCCAAAGCCCCCTCCGCCTCCCACGCGATAGGCGTTGCGCGGCGCGAAGAGGTGCATATCCGACGACGCGACTTCGTCGTTGAGCTGTTGTAACGGCAAGAGATCGTCGAGAATCCAAAACGCCCGGCCCGCCGTTGCGGCAATGAGATCGTTGTGGCGGATCGTGAGATCGGTGATGGGACTATTGGGCAGATTCAATTGTAGCGACTGCCACCGTTCTCCGTCATCGAACGATACGTACACCCCCGTTTCGGTGCCGGCGTACAACAGTCCTCGGCGCGCCGGATCTTCGCGCACCACGCGGACAAACGCATCCTCGCCGATGCCGTTCACCACATGATCCCAGCTCCTGCCGTAGTCGTTGGTCTTGTAGATATGCGGCGTGAAGTCGTTGAACTTGTAGGCCGTCACCGCGATGTACGCCGCGGCCGGATCGTGGGGCGATATCTCGATGGCGTTGATCATCGCCTCGCCGACTCCGTCCGGCGTCACGTTTTGCCACGATTCACCGCCGTCCTCGGTGACGTGCACCAACCCGTCGTCGCTTCCGGCCCAGATGGTGTTGGGATCGTGAGGAGATTCTGCGATGTAATAGATCGTGTTGTAAATCTCGCCGCCCGCACCCTCGTTGGTGATGGGCCCTCCGCCCGGCCCCTGTGTGGTGTCGGAGTCGCGTGTGAGATCGGGACTGATCTCCTCCCACGTGATGCCGCGGTCTCGCGTGCGGAGAAGGATGTTTCCGGCATGGTACGCCACGTTCGAGTTATGCTTGGAAACCACGATCGGCGCGTTCCAGTTGAAGCGATACTTCATGTCGCGCGAGGCCATGGCCGCCGGAAGCTGCGGGTACGCCATGATGTTGTGCGAAGACTTGGTGCGGGCGTCCCACTCGGAGATCTGCCCCATGTAGCAACCCGCGTATACCAAGGTCGGATTATTCTCGTCGAACCCCACATGGGCGCTTTCGCAACCGCCAACCGAATGCCAGTCCTTCCAGCCGATCCCTCCGCCTGCCGTATTGCGGCTGATGATGGCCACGGTGCTGTTGTCCTGCTGGCCGCCGTACACCCAATAGGGGAACCGGTTGTCGGTGATGACCCGATAGAACTGCGCGGTCGGTTGGTTCCGCTGGGTCGACCATGTCTTTCCGCCGTTGAACGACACGTTGGCGCCGCCGTCGTTGGCGTTGATCATGATCTTGTTGTTCGTGGGGTTGATCCACAGACCGTGGTTGTCCCCGTGCGGCGTGCGGACTCTGGTGAACGTCTTTCCGCCATCGGTCGACCGCAACATCGGCGCGTTCAGGATGTAGACGGTCTCTTCGTCTTGTGGATCGGCAAACACTTCGATGTAGTACCACGCTCTGGCCCTGGGCGTCCATTCGTCGTTGACCACGGTCCAGGTCGCGCCGGCGTCGTCGGAGCGGAACAGGCCGCCGCCGGGATCGGCTTCGATGAGGGCCCAAACGCGATCCGGGTTGGCGGGCGACACGTCCACCGCCGTCTTGCCCATGAGATCGGGAAAGCCGTCGAGTTTCGTCCACGTATCACCGCCATCGGTGGACTTGTGGATCCCGCTGCCGGGTCCTCCGCTCCGCACCTCCCAGGGATAGCGGCGGTGGTCCCAGAATGCGGCGTAGAGAATGCGCGGGTTGGTCACGTCCATACTGAGATCGCTCGCGCCCGAGTTTTCGTCGATGTAAAGCACCTGTTCCCAGGTCGTGCCGCCGTCTCGGGAGCGGTAGATGCCACGCTCGGGGTTGGCCCCATACGGGGCTCCTTGAGCCGCGACATACACGAGATCCGGGTCGTTCGGATGGATCCGGATACGGGAGATGGCGCGGGTCTTCTCGAGACCGAGGTGAGACCATGTCTTTCCCGCATCGGTGGACCGGTAGACGCCGTCACCGTGAGAGGTCATCACGCCCCGTGCCGAGTGCTCTCCCATGCCCACGTACACGACGTTGAGGTCGGATTCCGCGACGGCGATGGCCCCCACCGACGAAGTGCCAAAGTCGGCTCCATCGGTGATGTTGGACCAGGAGACGCCGGCATCGGTGGTCTTCCACACGCCGCCGCCCACCGACCCCATGTAGTACGTCAGTGGATCGCTCGTGACCCCGTGAGCGGCAACGGAACGTCCGCCCCGGAACGGCCCGATATTGCGCCACTTCATGCCTTGATAGAGAGTCGTATCGTATTGTGCCTCGGTGGTCTGGGCGGAGAGTGTTTCGATGCGTGTAACACTCGTCACGAGCGCGAGGCTGACCGCGATCAGCGCAGCTGGGAGGGGGGGGCGGATGAGAGTGGCTCCCGGCATGTGGCGATTCCTCAGCAAGCGGTGGGATGTTGCGTATTGCGGCTGACTAATCGATACTCATAACGCCAAATTTGGAGCGCCGCAATGCGGTCCAAAGTCATGTGGTCCGCGTGATGTTGCGGCTCGCAATGGAGCGATCCGTAAACCAACAACTCGTGACCAACCCAAAACCCAAGGAAGACCTAGGAGGGAAGATGGCAGCAGCGATTTCGGTACAGAGGTTCGTGGAGGAACTCGAAAAACTTCACAAGGAAATGATCGCCGGCAAGATGAAGCATGGGGAGTACGACCAGCGGCTGGCCAAGACGATTCAGGAGTTGCGCGAGCGGGGGGTCGCCGGCGACCGCGCCGAGATCACGACTGCGCTGGACGATGCGCGGGAGCGGGGAGTCATCACGGACGCCGTGAAGGACCACCTGGAGAAGCGGCTGGGGTTGGTCTAGCAATGCGCCCGATCGCTGTCGAGGTGGTCCCCGAGCCCCCCTCCGTTTGCCACAGAGATCGCAGAGCGTGACGAGGCATTCAGCCACCCCGTTTTCTAGGAGGCGTACGGTTCGCTCGCGCATTCTTTGCGGAAAAAGGGAAAACAAAATGAGATGGGGTCCTCTGGGCACTCTGTGTTCTCTGTGGCTAAAGGGAGCAGGTGGGTGGGGATTGACGTTGGCGGCGCTCGGACTCTGGCTTGTCGTCGGAACCGGACCCGCGTGGGCGCAGCAAGTCGATGTCGAGCGACTGTCGGCGGAGCTGGAACCTGCCATTCACGCCATGATGACCGACGGTCAGGTATCCTCGGCTACAATCGCGTTGGTCGTTGGGGATGAAACGATTTGGTCTCAGGGTTACGGCTACGCGAACATCTGGGCGAAGACGCCTGCTGTGCCCGAAACGGTGTACCTGATCGGCTCTACGTTCAAGGCGATGTCGACGATGGCGCTGCTGCGGCAAATGGAGCAGGGCGACTTCGAGTTGGACGACGCGGTAACCAACTACATGGACGATCTCGTGATCCGAAGCGAAGATCCCGGCGATCCCGTGACCTTCCGTCATCTCCTGACGCACACCTCCGGGCTTCCCGGAGCGTTCGGTCCCTACCTTGTGTGGAGCGATTCGGTTCCTCCTCCTATCGCGGAGTACCTTGCGACGGATCTCGAGGTAGTGAGACCGCCGCTGCAGGAGGTCGTATACTCTAATCTGGCGTACACGCTCGTGGCGCATCTTCTCGAGCAGTTTTCGGGTGAGGATTTCAAAGAGCACATCCGCCGGCAGATCTTCGAGCCGCTCGAGATGACCAGCACGGCGTTCGATCCGACGCCTTCGATGGACGAACGCCTGGCCGTTCCGTACGTGGTCGACACCACCAGCGGAAAGCACGTGCCCGTGCCGCGTCTTCGCGCCGCCGTGTGGCCCGCCGGCATCGTATACGGCACGGTGGAGGATCAGGCCAACTGGCTGATCGTCAACCTGAATGGCGGTGTGTTCAAGGGAACACGACTGATTTCGGCCGAGACGCTCGGCGAGATGCACACACGGCAGTGGGACGAGTTCGCCGGGCCCATGGAGGAGATTGGCTTCGGCAATGAGACGACGGGGTACGGCCTCACCTGGTGGACGACCCAACGAAACGGCGATCGATACTTCGCGCACAGCGGCAGTGTGCCGGGGTACACCGCGTTTCTCCTCGGCAACATCGATCGAAAGCTCGGATTCGCGATACTCACCAACGGCAACCGCGCCCACCCGCACTTGGTGCGGCTGGCCGAGACGGCGATCGATTTGCTGATTGAGCTGACGAGTACCGATTCAGGGGGTTGAACGGCCACGGATTATCGCAACGAACACGGATACGTTCGGTGGTCGGGTCAGACGAGTCTATCCGTATCCAGAAATAGGAAATCCGCGGCAGTCCATCCGTGCCCGCGCCCTACTCCGCTCTCAACGCCTCCAGCGGATCCACGCGCGTCGCCCGGCGGGCAGGTACGTAGCACGCGATGGCCGAGACCATCCCGATCGTGACGATCACGGCCGAGAAGGTGAATGGGTCGGTGGGGCTCACTCCGTAGAGCAGGGACTCCAGGAGTCGGGTGAGTACGAGCGCACCCGCCACGCCGAGGCCAACGCCGGTTGCGGCCATCCGGAACCCATCATGTAGCACCTGGCGTAGTATGGCGCCGTGACTCGCTCCCAAGGCGAGTCGCACTCCCATTTCGCGATTGCGCTGAGCCACGGTGTGGGCCATCACACCGTATATCCCAACGGCTGCGATTACCAGCGCTAGTGACGCGATGGATGTCACCATCAACATGTTGAACCGCGGTGACGCCACGGTATCGTGGATGGTTTGCTCCACGGTAGCGATACCATCCAACGGGATATTCGGGTCCAAATCCCACACCAGACTGCGGATGGTGGGGATCAACGGAGTGGGGTCGCCGTCCGTGCGCAGCAACAGCGTCATGCCTGGCACTTGGAAGCGGACGAACGGGAAGTACATGGTCGGACGGGCCAAAGCGCCCGCTTCCGGAATGACATCGTCGACGACGCCCACAAGGCGCACGGTAGTATTCCCCATGTCGACGAGTCTGTTTAATGGGTTGGCACCGGGCTCGAAGAACGTTTCCGCAAACGCCGCATTGACGATCGCCACCACCTCGCCGGTTGCCTCGCCCTCGACGAACGACCGCCCCGCGCGAAATCGGATTCCGGCAGTCGCGAAGAAATTCGGTGAGGCGACCTTACCGATCGCGCGTGGCTGCGCTCCCGTTGGCTCCGGCGTACCGTGTACATGCACCGGCATGCCAAAACCGCGCGGCTCCATGGGGCTCGTGCTCGACATCGCAGCAGCCTGTACGCTGGGAAGCTGACGAACGCGTGCGAGGAGTTGGTCGAAGAAATCCGCCGCGCCGAGGTCGCTGTCATGTGTCTGATGGACCGGCACCGTCAGCAGGTGTTCCGTCAAGAAACCTCGATCGAGGTGCAATTGTCGATTGAACGTCGCGACGAGCAAGCCGGCGCCGATCACCATGACGGTCGAGATCGCGATTTGCGCAACGACCAGGCGGCGTTGCACGCGTTGCCTCCCAACGCCGGCGCCCGTCCTTCCGCCTTCGCGAATGCGGTTCAGAAAAGTCGGTCGCGATGCCTGCAAGGCGGGAAAGAGTCCGAACGCGACGCTCGCCACTGCGGTGACGAGTGCCATCGCGGTCACCACGCGGCCGTCGAGCGCGACTTCGAAGATTCTCGGTGTATCACTGGGGCTGATCGCGACGATCATGTCGAGCGCCCAGCGGCCGAGTAACAGCCCGGCCACACAACCCATGGACGCCAACATGAGTGTCTCGGTCATGAGCTGGCGCACGAGCCGAGCTCTGCTCGCGCCCAGGGCTACACGAACGGCGATCTCCTGTTGGCGTGACGTTGCGTTGCCGAGCAGCAAGTTGGCAATGTTGGCACAGGCGATGGCCAGCACGAGGCCGACGGCACCGAGCAATACCACCAGCGGTTTCTGTGCATCGCGCACAAGCATCGCGTGCAGGGGCTGTACCCAGGCCGTGATGTTCTGGTTGTCTGCGTTCAACTCCTCGACGCGCGCCGCGATTTGTTCGACATCCGCCGTTGCCTGGCCGATCGAGACGCCCTCGGCCAGGCGGGCGACCACGTGCAGCTCGCGATCGTCGTCTTGGTATTCCGTGTCGGTAAACGGGCGCCACATGTCGCTGCCGTGCGGGTAATCGTACCACCTCGGCATGATACCGATCACCGTGTAGACTTCGTCTTCCAGTCGAATCGAGTGACTGAGGATACCAGCATCGCCTCCATATCGGTTCAGCCAGATCCCGTTGCTGAGGATGACGACGCGAGCAGTGCTTTCAAACTCCTCCGCACGAAAATCTCTTCCGAGTTCCGGCACAACGCCGAGCGCGCCGAACAGTCCCCGCGACAAACGGGTCACGGTTGCGCGACTCGGATTGCCATACGTGTCGTTCAGGTCGCGCGGGGCGATGGAAAACGCTGCGACCTCCGAGAAGGAATGGTTTTGCTCCCGAAACGCGACCACATCGGCAAAGGTCGCATCAAGGAATCGATCTCCCGTCTCCCGATTGGCCGACCATACACGTACTATCCGCTCCGGTTGGTCGTATGGTAGGGAGCGAAGAAGAACCCCGTCAACGATGCTGAAAACGGCTGAGTTGGCGCCGATACCCAGCGCAAAGGTCCCTATCACGACCGCGACGAACGCGGGCTTCTTCCGAAAGGAGCGCAGGGCGAATCGCAGGTCTTGCACCAGTGAGTTCACGAAACCTCCTTGTGGCCGGTGGCGTGTTTCGCCATGGCGGCCCGCAAACCGCTCGAACAGTCCATCGCGAATCAGGGATCCACCGGATCGCAACCAATAGGAGACGAGTCCCAGCCATCCCGAGCGCCTCCACTCGTCTCTGCAGCGATCGCGATGAGTCTCCATCATTTCTCGCCCCAATCTTCGGCGAAAGTCGCTGGGATACGTATGCAGCAGCATGCGCAACAAGGAGTCGGCGATTCGAACGAACGGGTGATCCGGCACGGACTACTCGCTGCGCAGCGTGATGGCAAGGTCGAGGCGTGCGGCGAAACGGACGACCGGATGGTCAGGCACTCGTCGGCCTCGGTGCTGCTCGCGCGAGATTCTTTACCCGCGCGCTGCCGGCCAGGGCCACCAGGCGCTGGGCTTCGGCGGTTATGAGGGAGCGGCCGTGATCGGTCAACCGATAGTACCGGCGCCGCTCATCGTCGAGTTCGGGTACCGGACGCTTGTCTGCTTCCTGGACGATGCCACTGTCGAGCAGTCGCTTCAGCCGTCGATATAGCGGACTGGGTTCCAGCCGAATTTGGCCATCGGTACTGCGCTCCACTTCCTTGATGATGCCGTAGCCGTGCCGCTCGCCATCCTCCAGTGCCAATAGGATTTGGAAGAGATCGGGCTTGAGTGGCAGCTGCGGTGCGGGATTCGGAGGATCGAGCATTTGCGCCATTGGAACTCCCCTCGGGCTTTCCTTATCTAGGGTCCTTGAATCGACCGTGAATTGGTCGGCCCATGTGACCTAAAATCTGTAGACCGTAGGTCTATAGTAACTGTGTACCCTAGTTGGCGGGAGGGGGTTCCATTCGCCACGAGTTTGGCGAACAGATCGCCGGTTTCGTTGCCGTGAGCCCAACCCCGATCCGCGGTGTCGAATCGGGTTGTCTTCGACAGCCGACCTGTAGGATTCAACGACGCGCGTTTTCACCTCATACTATCAATTCAACGGACGCGTGTGGTCTGTTCCCGCTCGAGCACCCTGATTACGTTGCAACCGACGCCATCCTCCATCCGTTCGGATGCCGCCGGTGCGTGATGCACGCGAGTGTCCAACGTTTGAAGGATCCTCATAGGAGTTGAGTATGAGTGAGCGACCCGAGCACCTCGACAATCTCGGACAGTTGTGCCACGACGGTTTGGATATCGCCCGATATTTGTTTCAGGTACCCGACGATGAAGGGGAGCGGGATCGTGTTCGAGCCATCCTCAAGGCCATCCTCGCCGAGCCGGGCGTGAAGTCGCGTCGCGAGATGCCCAAGGTGGTGGAAGGCATGCAGCAGGCCCTGGATGGTGAGGCGTCCGCCATGGCCGCCGAGAGGCTCCAAGAGGGCTTCGAGCGCCTGATCCGGCTGTCGCAAGCGGCCAAGAGCGGACTTTTCTAGACCGGGCCGCATTCAACCATCTGAGACTTTCGTGCATCTAATGGGTGACAAGTAGGACGGGCGTAGAGCCTAGGTCAGCCACTGGAGGGTGTCGAAGATGAAAGATTGGCCTTTTCGCGTCGCGACCGGCGTCGGTGTTTTCCTAGCTGCTTGGGTGCTGTGGGGACAATTCGGCGAACAGTTCGGTATGCCGCGAATCTGGTTCGGCTCGGCGCATACCGAGGTCGCGCAGCGATCCGAGTTTCGCTGGGACAAGGCCCTTCGGGTCGGACAAACCATCGAAATCAAGGGAATTAACGGGTCGATCGAGGCAACGCGGTCCGACGGACGGCGGGTAGAAGTGCTCGCGGTCAAGACGAGTGAGCGAGGCGACGTCAGTTCGGTCAAAATCGAAGCCGTGGAGCACTCCGGCGGCGTCACCATCTGTTCCGTGTACCCCAGTTCCGGCAGCCGCCAGAATGCCTGCGAGCCGGGCGAGGGCGGTCGAATGAACGTGCGCAACAGCGACGTGAAGGTGAAGTTCATCGTCCGCGTTCCCAAGGGGGTGCGGCTCGTGGCCAGGACCATCAACGGGTCGGTTAAAGCGGTTGATCTCGAAAGCGACCTCTGGGCCGTCACGGTGAACGGGAGCATCGACATCACGACCACCGGTCGGGCACGGGCGACGACGGTGAACGGTTCCATTTCGGCCAGGATCGGCGCCACGGAGCTGGCCGACGACTTGGCATTCGAGACGGTCAACGGCAGCATCACCGTTCACGTACCCAGTGGGCTCAATGCTGAAATTGAGGCTTCGACCGTCGGCGGCAGATTGACTACGGACTTTCCGCTTCAGCTGATGCGGCGCCGAATGCACGGTGTGTTGGGTAACGGCGGCCCGAAGTTGAGCCTCGCCACGGTGAACGGGTCGATTCAGCTCAAGCGAGTAAGGCCTTGACGCTCGAGTAGAGGGTCGAGCTTGGGTTCTCGCCCCATGAAGTCTTTGTACAGTTCCATCGGAGGCTTGCTGTCGCCTTGCGACAGTATGCACTGCCGAAACTGCTCTCCCACTTTCCGATCGAACACTCCCGCGTCGCGAAATCGAGTGAAGGCGTCAGCGTCCAACACCTCAAGCGTTGAGTCGGTGGACCTGGCCGTGATCTTCCAGCGGTCAACCTTTAGGCTCGCCTGTAACAGCTCAGAACGCTGTATGAAGCCCCGTAAACTGTCGTGCGCTAGAGCCGCTTGATCCTTGTCCGTAGCGCCTAGGAACACCCGCCGACCTACCCCGGACAGCAGGTGGTGCAAAGCGAAGGCGCCACCGTCCATCGTCTTCGAGTGGCCGCGAGGCCGCTCCCACCAAACATGCTTGTTCGCCCCGAAGGCGGCCGCGAAGTCCTCCCTCTGCCAACCGTCCAAACTAGCGCCGTAGCTCCGCCCGTCAGGCAGCGTCAGCACGTCCTCAAGGAAGGTGAGACCGGCCATGCGCCAGCGAGCTATGCGGTCCGCCGCGATGGTCACTTCGCCCCCTGCGCCATCGCGGAAGCCAGGTCCTGTATCCGGGTCACGTTGACGCCGAGTTGCGAACGGCTAACCGCCGTTATCCCCAACGCCGCCTCTAGCTTCGTCATCTCGCCTGAGAGTGCCCGTAGTTCACCCAGCGCCTTGCGCGGCTCGGCATCGTCGGTACTGACCTTCACCACTGGCAGCCGGTCCAACACTTCGCTGAGTCGCCTGAATTTCTCTCCTAGGACGGCCCAGCGCACCACCGCAGCCACGTCGGCGCCCGTCAGCCACTCGCACACCTGATAGAGCGCCAGGACGCGACGGCGAACGCTACGATTTCTAGATGGGATCGCCACGCCTGCGAGACCATCCGGCCTATCTGCGTGCGCCACAGCCCCGGCGCCGTTGGCGGGCGAAATGGCGGAGAGGGCGGCACTGTCCCCACGGCGAATAACTTGTGAGGTTCCGGTATCGCGCTCAGATACGCTCATGCTCGCTCCACGGCGGATAATCTCCCCCTATCAGGGATCGGCCCTGCCCGGCGCTCTTGACGCCGTGTACAAACTTGTGCGCGGACCCAGGGGTAGACTTGGTAGACTTGCTGCGGGGGTACACTCTTAAACCTAAATGAATAAGCTGATGAGCATATCTCTTGTATCCCCCTACAAAGTCTCCTATGTCTACACGTCTACCCTTTAGGTAAGGCCAGGGGTAGACTTCAAACGCCCTGGGTAGACTTGGGGTAGACTTCGGGAAAACAATGTCTACCCCTTTTGGGGTGCTCACAACATCGCCTCCTGTGTCGGCCCCGGTGCCTCTTCCTCCTCCTCATCGTGGAGGCCGTAGTAGTTCATGAGCTCGTCGATGCGCCCCTGGTCCCAGATCACGTTGAAGCGGCCCTTGCGCTTCCGGGTGTCCAGGCGGAGGTCGTCGCGGATAATGGCGCCCACCTTCTTGCCGCTGATGTTGTCCTGTCCTTCGTTCTCGCGGTTGATCTCGCCGGCGACGTTGCCGGGCGTGAGGAGCTTACCGCCCTCGTGGAGGTCAACGAGGGTACGGACGATGCTCGCCTGAAGGGATTGGCCCCGGCTGACAACTAGATCGCGCTGATAGCGTTGGGCGAAGCCGTCCAGTTGAGCCGCTACGTTTTCATCGTCCACGCTATGGCGCATCGGTTCGAGGATCTGGGATAGCCTGGGGTCGAGTCCGTTCATATAGACCTTGGGCACCCAATCGCGAACCGCCCGCACCTTGTCTAGACGGTAT
>JADFPO010000058.1 GCA_022562295.1 Gemmatimonadota bacterium | reverse complement strand
ACGCGACCATCCCCAAGAAGATGACGACGCACAGGCTGATCATGTTTGCCGCGTAGCCCAACGCGGGCGTTGCCGCGAAGTCGCTCGTGTCGCGTATCACCTCCCACACGTGCCAGTGCTGCCGGATGCCACTCCGGGCAAAACCCATCAACCCCATCAGCCACGTAAAGGTGATCGCGAGTACGAAAATCGCGTACTGCGATCGCTCGGGCATCTGTCCCCAGCGGATCTCGCCCCGTGAACCGGCGCCACGCAGCATCAGCACATCGATGACCGTGACGCTCACGATGCACGCGAGTACCGCCAATACCTGGTACACGCTCATGTTGATCCGCACGATCGTCGGGACGAAGTACCCCCAGATGCCGATGATCAGTACCACCGCGCCCGACAGTACGAACATCGCCGTCTGCACCAACGTACCGTTCTTGGCCCATGGCACCTTCAGGATCGTATTGGCGCGCCGGTACATCAAGAAGGAAAGAAACGTCGTCAGAATCATGAAGTTGACTGCCGTGTTCTTGCCGCTCATCAGGCCCAAAACACCGAGAAACGGATGGCGGCTGCCGCCCATGGCGGCGAACTCGTCGCGTGTCGCAATCAGCGTGTTTGGTGTGCCCCACACGAGCCAGCACACGATCAGGACGAGCAGCATCCATTTCGTGTACGGCATGAACCGCTCGGCTCCGGGAATCCGCCCCATCCCCGTCCACAGGTAGTAGTTGGCCGACAGAAACAGCACACCGATGAGAATCGCTTGGAGGATCCACAACCAGCTCATGAATCCGCCCATCATCGTGATGCCCATCTGCTGGTTGTACTCGTAGATCTCTCGCCCCAGGTAATACCCTGCAAACGGAAGGACGATAAACGTCGAGATCGCGATGAACGTCCCAACGTATGCCATCCAATCGTAGTGCGCCCGCTCCTCGTCGGTTTTAGCCATCAAGAACCGATACGCCGCGTAGGCCGCCACGATCGATCCGCCGAACACGGCGTTCGCAATCATGCGGTGGATGTTGATGGGCATCCACGTGGCGTTGGCGATGGCATTCCACAACCCGACGCCTTCCGGCAGGCCCTCAACCGTGGTGCCCTCGGGCGGAGACATCATGTAGGTCAGCCAGCCGTTGGCGATGAACATGACGGTCGTGCCCCACACGTTCAGCAGCAGACCCAACCCCCAATGCCACCACTTAGCGCGGCCTTCCTTCCACCTGTCCCAACCGTAGTAGTAGAGGTACAGCGTAAACGACTCGATAAAGAACAAGCCCGCATAGATCCACATGGACAAATGGAAGATCTCCGCCATGTGGCCCCAGAACGTCGGATACAACGTGGTGAGGAGGAACAGCAGCAAGCCGCCCCACAGCGCCGTGGCGCTGTAGGCAAACACCAGCAGTCGTGTGAACTCTTTGGACAGCGCGTCGTAGCGTGCGTCCTTACCGACCATCCCGATGAGCTCGGTTATCACCGCGAACATCGGCACACCCAGCACGAAGGCGGCGAACATGAGATGGATCTGGGCCGCGATCCATATGGCCCCACGGGCGCCTATGATCGGGAAGTCGCCGTAGGACTGGGCTGTCTGCACCAGAAACAGGGCGTCAATCATCTTGGGCGAAGAAGGGCAGTCGTTTGGAGAAATCCACGGGCATTTTTTGCCGTACTTCCCGCATCAAGTCGGCAGTGATCCGGGTGTGGCCTTCACGCCGTGCATAGTCTTCGATCCGCTTTACCACAACGCCGCGAACGAACGAGGGTATACGCTTGATGCGGTCCTCCGCCGCGGCGGTCCAGGGTAACTCCGCCCGGGCCGGTGCGCCGTAGGTTACGGCGTGCGCCGGAGCAATCACCGGTCGCGTCTCGTCCGGCTCGTAGATGCAGGACGGGTCCGCCGCCATGTAGTCGCCATCCACACTGTACGCTCGAGCGCGGCACCCGCCGCAAACCGTCCGGTATTCACAGCGGCCGCATTTTCCGCCGACATCGCCTCGGCGCAGCGCTCGAAACAATTCCGACTCGTTCCATATCTGGGCAAACGATTCCCGTCGCAGGTCGCCCGCCGGAAGCGGCATATAGGGACAAGAGGTCAACTTCCCGTCGGGCGTCACCCGGCTGTATTGCACGCCGCACTGGCATCGCGTGCCGTACCGGAGGATAGGCGAATCCGGCACCCGTTGGTGGACCAGGCGCATGAAGTGGGGAGCGCACTTCGACCGGACCATCATGCGTCCCAGGTACTTCACGTGGAGATCGACGAGTTCCTCCAGCTTCCGCTCGTACTCCAGGGGCGAAAGGTCGGACAATCGGGCTCCGCGGCCGGTGGGAACCAAGAAGTATGCATTGAAGGAGACGGCACCTCGTTCGGCCGACCAGTCCACCAGCTCGGTCAACTCATCCTGGTTGCCCTTGGTGAGCGTCGTTTGCACCACGAAGTCGAGTCGGGCCGAGACCAGGCGGTCGACGGCAGCGAGCACCGCCTCGAGCGATCCATGGCCCCGGCGGAAACGGTCGTGATACGTGGGATCGAGCGACTCGATCGACACCGCCACGCCAGACACCCCCGCCGCTTGGAGTTCGGCGATCTTTTTGTCGGTGAGGAGCGTGCCGTTCGTGCCAATCACGACCGTGGCGCCACGGCCGGCAGCGTGGGAGGCGATCGTAGCGAGGTCGTCTCGGAGCAGTGGCTCCCCACCCGACAGGATGAACATCGGCGCGGGATTGATCGCGAGAATCTCGTCGATGATACGAATGCATTCTTCGGTGGTCAACTCATCGGTGGCCGACTCCTCCGGGCCCGCCGAGATGTAACAGTGGGCGCATTCGAGATTGCAGCGGCGGGTGAGATTCCAGGCAACGACGTGCGGCACGAAGTCGCCCGGATTCGTGTCGCCTGCCGGTGCGTCTCCCAGTACCGCGAGCGGCGTCAGATCCACGGCGCGCCGACCCCTCCCCCCCTCCCGGAATGGAACCGTTGCTCCACGCCTAGTCCTTGGTCTTTTGCGTCATCAACTGCTCGACCGCAGCCTTCGCGTCGGCCGGCGACATCGTCTTGAAATCAACCGGGCAGTCCGATGCACTCTCCTCGATATCTCGAATCGGGCATCGGGAGACGCCTGACGCCTTCGCTTCCTCGATGAATTGCCGCATTTCCTTGGACAGGGGGTCGGCACCACCCTCTGCCTCAGCCCGGATTTGCTTGGCCCGCAGCTCCCGGAACATGCCCAGCATCGTTTCCGCATCGAACTCGTCCGCTTCGATCATGGCCTGCTTGTTCTCGTCCATGATTCGGGTCGTCACCCGCCAGATCTCGTTGTTGCGTGCGAATTTCTCCACGGCGTTTCGCGCGAGCGGCCGCGCAACCAACGGAACGGCCCCGAGGCGTCCGAACGCCTCGGTGGTCCAAACCGGCGGGTCTGCGGCCGTCCGGTCACGGGGAGTCTTGTGCCCGGTGACGGGGCACGTGACCTCTACCGTGGCACCCTGGGGCTCCGCATCATCCTCACTACCCAAAATCACGGTCTTGGCCATCTGCTCTTCGGCTTTCACTTCCGCGCGAGCCAATTCCTCCGCGTCACCGATACCCATGAGCAGCTGCATGTGCGTGGGAAGCAACTTCTTGACGGCTTCGTCCAGCCACTTGTTGGTCACGAGATCCGCACCGTGTTCCATCGTGAACTCTTCCACGGCTCGCCGCGCGATGCCCTGAGCAAAGGGCGGAACGCGGAGGATGCGCACTTCGGCCTCCGGGGCCCAAGGAAGACCCTGCTTGCCGTCCTCCTCGATCCAGGGAATGTCTTCGGGCCTGATATCCACGGTCCCCGTCATCAACAGGTTACACGGCGCCAACCGAATCAGGTTTTCGGCCTGCGAGCCCATTTGCGTCCCATTGATACGATGTCCGCCGTGACGTCCGATGATGAGGAGGGACGGCTCGATCTCCTCGGCCCACTGCAAGATCACCTGGAACGGTTTGCCGACGAGGATCTCGGTCTTGAGGGAAACCTCGGGGAACTCCTTCGCCATCACCTCGGCGCGCTTGAGATTGGCCTGGCAGAGCTTCAGGAGACCCTTGTCGATGATGTTGTTGTGCAATTCTTCCTGCTCCTCGAACTTGAACACCTTCGCGGCCTTGACCGACAGAACGTCTTTGATGTTGTTGAACACGATGTGATGGTACTCGACGTCGAATGCGCTGCATACGTATAAGGTGGCTTCGTATTCGCGTGCCATCTCGAGCGCCGTCCGCATCGCTTTGTAACAGTATGCCGAGCCGTCGACACAGACCATGAACTTGCCGCCCTGTAGCGGCACATCGTTGTGCACGATCAGCATATCCTTCTCGATCCCTCTCGCCGCCCGAGCCACAACGCTTCCAAGCTGTGAGTATTTCTGCCGACCCAGCCCATGAGCGCCCATCACCACCAGATCGTACTGACGTCCCGAGGAACCAGCCAGCTTCTCGCTCAGCTCTTCGTCTTCGCCCACGATGCGTCCGTCCTCACCTAGCTTCACATCGCTGCGGGTTCGCTCGCTGCCGTCGTAGTTGTTGGCGACGTTCGCATCGAAACCGATCAAGCTCGGTAACTGCCCCGCGCCGCGATTCACCTCGTTCACCAACTCCTCGAAATTGATTCCTTCCAGGAGCTGCCGGCGCAGGGGAACCTTCCGCTTGATGCAACGCTTCTCCATCTGATCCAGGAACGAGTCGGAAATGAGCTGCAATCCCTTCTCGATCAGCTTGTCGTGGATCCTGCGCTGTCGTTTGATCTCTTGGGGGGTCTGGAATTGGGCCGGAAGGCCGGTCTCGAGTTGCCGGAATCGCACGTCGTGCAGCCGGGCCGCGTACACGTGATTCCCAGTGACCCGCCCGCCGCTTTTGGCGCACAGTTCCAGCGCCAGCTCGACGGCCCAGTCCGAGTGCTGTGAGTTATCTACAGGAACGAGGACTTCTCGGTACATACCACACTCCACCCTTCGGCCAAAGTGGTCGCTTCCGAAGTCTACCCTAGTATTTCCTCGGCAAATCGGAGCAGGAAGCGGTCGATCGGACACCGTGCGGCCATCGTAAGAATGCTCTTCCTCGAGGCGCTCGTCCCGATTTTACCGCGCGAGTATATGCCCGCACGCAAAGGTGTCAAGGGATTAATTGCCGCCCCTCTTCATCCCAAACCGTGAGGGCGTCAACCGGGCAGAGCTCGCAGGCTTTGATGAGCTTTTCCCGGTCGACCGCGGCGGGATTAGCGGCGAAAACCGCCTGATCGTTGTCGTCCAGTTGGAACGCGTCCGGGGCCTCCGACACACAGTCGCCAAACCCGACGCAGAGATCGCGTTCGATGAGGATCGTGAGGCCGCCGATCTTGAGTTTGGCGTCTTCGGCCATCTACATCCCCTCCAAGCCCATATCGGCTCTGGCTTCGTCCATCACGGCTGGTGTGATTTCCTCGATGCCGCGCTCGGCCGCCCACTCGCGGTAAATCTTCTTGACCATCCCACGGACGAATTTGGGCACATTGGAAAGGCGCTCCTCGCCGGCGCGACTCCATCGAACGGAACTCGGTTTCGTGGTATGGGCGGGGGCGTCCACAAAGGCATCGTCTCGCCCCACTATCGAGCTACGCGTCAGTTCCATCGGCTGCTTGTCCAGCGTTCGCCCCCCGATCTTCACCCCGAGCGCGCCGACCAACTGGGACTCCATGGGGTTGGCGAGCATCGCGACGCGTCTGCCGCAGGTGGGGCAGCTAAATGACGCCGCGAAGGTCCCGTCCCCCGGTTGCTTCCGCTCTTCGAAGGTCATCTGTTTGTCGCAATCGATGCAGAGGAACTTCATGAGACCTCACCGAGGCACAAGTCGACCAGGTCCCGTACCGGCTGGGTTGCCTCGGCCACCGCCGGATCCGCCCCCCCCTTCCCCCCGGGGCGAACGGTATCCTCCCAATCAGCGGCACATCGAATTCCCGAGCGAGATCGGCGCCCGCATCGCCCTCGAACAACGAACCGGGTGTGTCACATGAGGCACACAAGTAGCCACTCATGTTCTCCACGACACCCAGGATCGGAATGCCCGCGTTGGTAGCCGACCGCATGGTGCGAGCGACGGACCGGCGCGACTCCTCGCTCGGGATCGTGACGATCAGCGCGCCGGCTAGATTCGGGACCAGTTCCAGGAGGTCGATCACACCGTCCGCCCCGGGTGGGAGGTCTATCAGCAGGAGATCGAGTCGACCCCACACGACATCACTGAGGAACTCGCGGAGGGTCCCGGCTTCGAGAAGGCCCCGCCACACGAAGCGCTCGTGGTCGGGCTCGTTCCACTTCAGCGGCTGCCCCTCATCGAGCAGCAGGTCGGTGGACACGACCAGCACTCCGCCGCGGCCCACCACCGGCTCCACACCGTCTTCGCCAACGCGCAACGGCCCGGTCGCCCCAAGCAACCGCGCGACGGTGGGGCTTCGCAGATCCGCGTCCAGCACGCCGACCCCCCCGACCCCCCGCACCGCCCCCCCCCCCGCCTTCCCGTCGGCGAATGCCTGCGCGGCGGCGGAGGCCACGGCCGCCGTCACATAGCTCTTGCCCACCCCACCCTTGCCGCTCATGACAGCCACCACGCGTCGAACCGACTCCAGCCGCTTCGCTACGAGGTCTCGTTGGGCAAGGACCTGAGACATGAGATCCGAGCGATCGGTCCCAGCCACCTCGTGATACGTCCGAAAGCTCATAGGTCCCACCCGGCGCGCGCCAACATCCAGAGGTTGATGACCACGATGACCAAGGCCGTAATATAGAATGCCGGCGGTGTCACGGCGTCCGCCGAGGCAAAAAAGGCTCCCCGAATCAAGACGGGAATTCTGAGCCCGTGCAGACCCCACACGGTGCGAGCGACCCACACGTTGCGCCAGCGATAGAGCCCGACAAAAACAACTGCCGCCACCGTTGCCCCGGCAAGCAACCAAACCCAAGGCGGACCGAACCGACCCGGGAGCGTGCCGACCCCCATCATCACGTACGCGGCCGCCTCGTACAGTATCGCGACGTGCAGGTACACGAACGCCGCCTGACGGAATTTGGCGACGCGCGCCGCCGGCCAGTCCTGCTTCAGTACCATATTCACGGATGCAACAAACCATCGAAAGGTGGGGCATCGCAAGTCCCCGCCCCTGCTCGCAAAGGCTCGCTACAGTCGTGCGCTGGTAACCCCTCCGGGGGCCGGTTACCTTGCCACCTCGATGAATCCGAACCATCACCGATCCACGCCTGACAGCCCTGATGCGGCCGCGTCGCAAGGTGGCACGGAGACGCCCGTGTGGCTCCTCACCGGCTTCGGGATGTTCGTCGTCGTGATCGGCTACCTACTCGTCACGTCGTTGACGCCGCGCCGTACCGTGGAGTACGAGCCATCGCCGATGCAACCGGCCGACACCCGGGTCACGTCACTGGTGTACGACACCGTCACGATCGATGCACTGGATCCAACCACCTGGAGATTCTTCGACTTCGATCGGCGTTCGCTGGTCGGGGTCCCGGATACGACCGGGTGGGATCTGGCCGTTCGGCGCTTCATGGTCATCGCCGCGGACGCGGCTGTCGACCTGGGGAAAGTCGCCTTCGACGAAGTCGTCGAAGCACCGTCGTCGAACTACGTCACGACGGCGTTTGGGCGAGACACCGTGAACGCGGCTATGGAACGGTGGTACCACTACAGCCTGTGGTCACACCTTCTCGAGCCCAATGGCCACGTGTACGTCGTGCGCACGCGCGAGGGCCACTACGCCAAACTGGAATTCCTCAGCTACTACTGTCCGGGTGTCGTGGCAGGGTGTGTGACGTTTCGATACGTGTATCAGCCGTCGGGAAGTGCCGAGTTCGAGCAGTGAAGTAGTGAGTAGTTGAGTGGTGGAGTGGTAGTTGTCAGGGAGCAGGGAGCAGGGCAGAAGCCAGCACTTCAAAGCTCATGGCTCGTAGCTCATAGCTCATAGCTCAACCTCACTCCCCGTCCGCCGTCTCGCCCAGAGGATGCTCCATCAGTTCTTCCTTGATGTGAGGGTGCACCGTCCACAGGTAATAACCCATCCCCAGGGCCGCGATGAGGTTGCCCACGGCCACGTTCGACCAGGCCAAGCGACCCAGGATCGGCGCCGCCATCGTAGCAACGACGATATAGAACCCGACCTCGAAAACGGCAAAGAAGAAGATGATGAGGAACAAGGTAGACGGGAACTTGTCCACCATCGTAGCGAGCGCCGCAGAGATGATACCGACGAGAGTGAAGAGCAATGCGTGCAGCATCGTGTAAGCGATGACCGTGGGGAAGTTCACCTCGACCAGAGCCGGATCTCTCATGCCCCAGAAGACCGCCGAACCCAGCATCGACGGCGTGAAGAACGCGTTACCTCCAACGAGGTCTACCACGAGAAACCACAGCGCCACAGCCGCCGCACCAATGAGTCCGGCAACGAAACCCTCACGCATTATCCGTGCGAACATGTCTCGGCACCTCCTCGAGTCGAAGCCCGCGAACAACCGGCATGTTCACTCATCGAGAACATATGCGAAGATCAACGGCGCCACGATCGTCGCGTCGGAGTCGATAACGAATTTCGGCGTCTCGACCCCCAGTTTGTGCCATGTGATCTTCTCGTTGGGAACCGCCCCGGAGTACGACCCATACGACGTCGTGCTGTCGCAGATCTGGGCGAAGTACGCCCAGAACGGGGCCTGCCGCTTCAGGTCTTGAAGAATCAGCGGCACCACACAGATGGCGAAATCTCCGGCTATACCTCCACCGATCTGAAAGAACCCAACCGGCTTCTCGGGATTGGACCGTTCAAGGTACCACTCGACGAGAGCCTCCATCTGCTCCGTCCCGGTACGCACCGCCGTATGCCCCTTCAGCGTTCCGTCCATGACACGCGACGTGAACAAGTTGCCAAGTGTGGAGTCCTCCCATCCCGGAGTGAAGATGGGTAACCGCGCCTGCTTCGCGGCTATTACCCAGCAGTTCTCCGGTGGCACTTGATAGTGCTGCTCCAGCTCCGGCCGGTCCAACAAGTCGTAGACGTATTCCCAGGGGAATTTCGCCTCACCATGCGCCTCAGCTTCCTTCCACAACTCCGTGACGATCTGGTCGGTGTGACGCATGACCGATTCGGGAATGCACGTGTCCGTCACGCGATTGAACCCGCGGTTTCGAAGCTGTAGCTCGTCCTCCGCACTCAACTCACGGTAATGGGGTACCAGCTCGTACTCGTTATGGGCGAACAGATTGAACAGATCCTCTTCGAGGTTGGCGGCCGTGCAACAAATGGCGTGCACCTTCTTGGCTCGGATCATCTTCGAAAGGGATATGCCCAGTTCCGCCGAACTCATGGCCCCCGCCATGACGAAGAACATCTCTCCTCCGTCATCGACCAGCTTCTTCCATGCCTTAGCGGCCTCCAACGTTTCTCGCGCGTTGAAGTGCTTGAACTGTTCCGCCATGAACGAGCTGATCGTGCCCATGTCTCTCCCGTGAAGCGCAAACTTTGTCGGTGGCCAAGGTAACGGAACGGATGGCGGGTGTCAGGGGCCGGGGGGGGAGGGAGGAGGGGGTATGCGCTGCGCTTGCCCTAGAGCACAGTTGGTTTTCGGCCGCCGGTTCCGGCCACTGGATGCTCCGGCGCGGCGCGGGTTAGCTTGGGAGGAGCCTAATCACTCATGTAGCGGAGGACTCGTGCATCAATCCGTCCCTGTGGCTGCCCTGGCCGCCCTGCTCGCACCTGTGGTTTTGGCGGCGCAAAACCCAACCGTGGATGCCGCGGTCGAGCGCACGTCAGCCGAAATCATCGAGTTGCGTCACCAGATTCACCAAAACCCGGAACTGGGCAATCGCGAGTTCGAAACCGCGCGCCTCGTAGCGAGTCACCTGGAAAAACTCGGCATCGAAGTGCAGACGGGTGTGGCCCACACGGGCGTCGTGGGCATTCTCCGTGGCGGACGCCCCGGCCCGGTCGTGGCGGTGCGAGCAGACATGGACGCGCTCCCGGTGACCGAAGACACACCCTACCCGTTCAAGTCGTTGGTCCGAACCACATACCTCGGGCAGGACGTGGGGGTGAGTCATGCCTGCGGGCACGACATCCACACTGCCGTACAGCTGGGTGTGGCGTCGGTACTGGCCGGCATGAGAGACCAAATTCCGGGAACGATCAAGTTCATCTTCCAACCCGCCGAAGAGGGTCCGCCCCCAGGCGAGGAGGGCGGAGCCGATCTGATGGTCGCCGAGGGCGTGTTGGAGAACCCGCGTCCGATCGCCATCTTCGGTCTGCACACGCTCGCCGGGCTGGAGCTGGGACGGGTGGGATACACCGAGGGCCCGGCCCTCGCGGCGGTCGATCACTTCCGCATCACCGTTCAAGGCACCCAATCCCATGGAGCGCATCCCCATCTCGGCGTCGATCCGATCGTCATGGCGTCACAAGTGGTCATGGCCCTCCAGACGATCCGGTCCAGAAACCTGCCTCCATTGGAACCCAGTGTCGTGACGGTTGGAATCATGAACGGTGGGACTCGCTTCAACATCATCCCCGACGAGGTTTATCTGGAGGGCACCGTTCGGACCTACAACCCGGACGTCCGCGACATCGTCGAGCGGAGGATGGGTGAGATCCTCGAGGGGATTACGGCAGCCGGTGGCGGGACGTTCGCATTGGATTACGAGCGCATCACGCCGGCTACCATCAACGACATCGCCCTGACCAGGAAAATGGTTCCTACGCTGGAGCGGGTGATCGGCGCGGACAAGGTGGACGTGCTCGAGCCCACGATGGGTGGCGAGGACTTCGCCTATTACGCCAACGAGATCCCCGGATTCTTCTTCAGGCTGGGCATGGTGGCACCGGGAACTACCTCGGGGGGCCACCACACACCCGATTTCCAGGCAGACGACGGCTCGGTGCCCGTCGGTATGCGGGCCATGGCCAATCTGCTACTGGATTTCCTGGAGGCGCACGCGGCGGACGCCAGCAACCGGTAGGCCACGTTACCGGCCCGTCAGTGTTTCATCTATTTCGGTTGAGGAGAGCGGCCGGAGCGCGGCCAGCCGGGCGCTAACCCAGCGTGTTCTGGCGTAACCCCCGTCCCGTCGTGGCGGCCGCCGCGACGCCGAGCCCGCGCTTGGAGTCGGCCACGGACCTTCCCACCCCGTATCGCATCCGTGCCAGGAGGCGGTAGCCGAGAATACCCAGCGACTCTGACCAGCGCCTATCGGACCGCAACCCAACCGTGTGCCCGGCAGCGAGTTCCGCGTCGATGGCGTGGATAAACCGCGTGACCGATCCAAAGCGATGGCGGGGGTGCAGCGCCATGGCCTTTTCGATCGCCATGGACATCCCGGCCGGAACCGCCCGGACCACTTGGTCGAGCCGGGGAGCGGGCTTGGTGAACTTGTGCGCGATCACGGCTTGGTCCGATCCTCCCAAGAAGGGGGCGTGGCCCGCCAGCATCTCGTAGAGGAGGCACGCGAGGCTGTACTCGTCGCTGCGGGCATCCAGGGCACTCTCACCGGCCGCCTGTTCCGGGCTCACATACGCCGGCGTGCCCCCGGACGAGTCGACAACCGCCCGCCAGGGGCGCCCCCCCCATCGCCCCTGCACTCGTTGCGCTCGCGCGATTCCAAAATCGGCGAGGACGGCGTGCCCGGCGGTTAGCAGGATGTTCTCCGGCTTGATGTCGCAATGCACCACGTCGTTACCGTGCGCGTACTCCAACGCCCCGGCTATGTCACCGATGATCGTCAACGCTTCCCGGATCGGCAGGCGGGTTTTCTCGTTCAGGAGATCTCGGAGAGAGCCTTCTCGTACATACGGCATGACGTAGTACGGACAGCCGGCGGCTTCACCTGAGTCGAGCAACGGCAAGATGTGCGGGTGCTGCAGCTGCGCGGTGACTCGGATCTCCTTCAGGAAGTGCCGCGCGCCGATCGCCTCGACTACCTCGGGCGACAACGCCTTTATGGCCACCTGACGGCCATGCTTGACGTCCCTGGCCAGGTACACTGTGCCCATACCTCCACACCCCAACACGCGGTCGAACACGTATCGGTCGGACAGGGCCGCCTGGAACCGAGCACCGGACATCTTCGTCATGCCCTCCCTACGAGGCAAGTGGCGTGCCAGATTCAGGTGTACACCTAACCAATTGTCCGATAACGTTTTACACGATATACTATACTTGTAGTTCCAACGATCTTGGACCCATTATGGAAAACCGCGATCCCACAATCGGACGCCGCGGACCGGCTGCGAACGGGTCGCCGTCGGCCCCCGGGCCTCCCACACACCGGCATTCAGCTTGGAGGCGTTGCTCCCGGGACGGCTATATTGATGGGCCGTTGCCGTCAGAACACCGTCACAACATCGAGGATTAGAGTACATGCTCAGCAAAACCATCCAGGACGCTCTCAACGAACAGATCCAGCACGAGTTCTCGTCCGCCTACGCTTATCTCGCCATGACCGCCTATTTCGAGGACACGAATTTCCCAGGTTTTGCCCGGTGGATGCGCATGCAGTACGACGAAGAGATCACGCACGGCATGAGGCTGTTCGACTTCGTGCACGCGCGGGGTGGTCGCGCGGCGGTGAACGGGATCGACAAGCCGCGTGCGGATTTCGAGTCGCCCGTCGACGTGTTCCAATCCGCGCTCGAGCAGGAGCGTCGTGTCACAAGGTTGATTTACGATCTCTACGAGTTGTCGCAGAACGAAAAAGATTACGGGACGTTGGTCGAGCTTCAGTGGTTCATCACCGAGCAAATCGAAGAAGAGAAGATCTTCGAGGAGATCATCGAGACGCTCAATCTGGCTGGCGACGACCACGCGGCGCTGCTGCTGCTCGACCGGCAGCTCGGTGAGAGGAAGGCCTCAACCGCAGACGCCTAATTCGTCCCGAAGAAAATCCTCACGTTTTCTTCAGCTACTGGCCTCGTGTAACGCGACACGGCCAGGAAGAGGATCAGACTGGTCACCACACCGACCTCGACCGCATCGATGCCGTGCGTGGCGAAGCCTCGCTGGCCGGTGAATTCCCACACGAGACACGCAAAAAACCCGCCAACCATCCCGGCCGTCGCGCCCGCTGCAGTGCCCCCCCGCCAGTTCAGGCCGATCACGACCGGCACGAAGAAAAAGCTCGCGATGAACTTTGCTTGCTCGATCACGATGGTTTGCACGTCGCCGAACTCGCGCAGTGCAAAGAACACCGGGACCACTGCCAGCACGACGATGGCAATCCGGTTTACCCCCACCAGGCGGGCCTGCGAAGCGTCGGGCCGGATGAACTTCCCATACAGGTCGTGAGCCACCGACGCACCCGTAACCAGCAGTATGGAGTTGACCGTCGACATGATGGCGCTCACCATCCCCACGATGAGCAACGCGCCGACCAGCGGTGGAAGCACCTCGAACGCCATGATCGAACTCGCCTGGTCGGGGGACGCCAGGTTCGGGAACAGCACCCTGGTGAGCAGTCCGATCGCGAGGACGCTCAGGCCGATGATGAATTGGAAGCCGATGGCGATGGCGATCGCCTGCTTGACCGTCTTTTCATCGCGCATCGAGTAATACCTGGTCATCTCGTACGGCGCGGCGGCAATCGATAGGGAGAAGGCCACGCCAAACGCGATCAGCTCTTTGGGCCCGTAGTACCACCTCAATAATCTCGGGTCCATCGAATCGAGGAATCTCATGGCCTGACCGAAACCGCCCGCGTGATTCAGCAACACCGGGACGGCTATGAGCAAGCCGAACACGATGAGAAGCGTCTGAAGAAGCTCGATGTACGAACTACTGCGAACGCCGCCCAGCATGGTATAAACCGATGTACTCGCGACGATGACCAGCATGGCCGTGAGCGGCCGGATTCCCAAGACCGCCCGAGCGATTTCGCCGCTGGCCTGGAACTGCGCCACCAGATAGATCGAGTACGAAACGATGATGAGAATCGCGGCCAACGCGCCCACTTTCTCACTGCCGAATCTCGTGGCGATGTAATCGGGAACGGTGAGCGCGCCAAAGCGGCGGAGCTTCGGCGCCACGAAAAAGGCCGATGTCAGCCAACCGGCCCAAACGCCGAACCAGATGTACCACCAGGAAACGCCCGTGAAGTAATGGCGCCCGAGCGTGCCAACCACCGTTCCGGCGCTGATCTGCGTCGCCGCGAGCACAGCCCCACCCACAAACGGACCGATGCTGCGTCCCGCCACGATGAAGTCTTCCTCGGTCTTGGTTTGAAATGCGCTCCAGACGGCGATTCCGATGACGACGAAGACGTAGACGATCAGGACGGCCGCGAGGGTGCCAGTCACCCAGCACCTCCGCCCCACCCCCACGCCACCCCCCGACGGTCCCCTTCCACCTCCCCACCCAACCCGACGGTCCCACTCCCCTCACCAACCCCTCCCGACGGTCGGCGCGGTCGATCCGTCCTCGATCGTCCTCGATCGTCCTCGATCGTCTTCGACCGTCTTCGACCGTCTTTGACCGTCCTCTCTTCTGCCCACCTGCTCATGAGGTCTCTCTCATCGGTGACTGTCGCTGCGCCCGGCCACGCCGGTAGCGCCTCGCCCACAGCGCCGTTCCCAGCAGAATCAGGAACGCCACCAGCGCGTCGGCCGCTCTGTTTGTCGAGAGGCCGGAGCCAGTCGGCAGCAGGACAAAGCTGGGGAGGTTCTCCGGGCGCGACACGATGCCGTCCTCGACCGTGCTAAAGCGAGGAAAAGCGTCGCGCACGGCATCGCGGTGGACGTAACCACGCACGCGCAGTTCGATGCTGCTGCGGTCGGGATCCGTCGGGGCGTTGGGGACGAAGATCGGGATGCGCACCAGATCGCCGGAGACCGAGTACTCGATTTCCGTCGTGGTTGACCCACCGGATGGCGCGGGGATGGTGAACGCGATCGCACCGTCGTCACTGGATAGAATCGGCTGCGCCGGCCGCAGCAGATGCACGCTCTGGCCGGCGATTCGCATCAACAAGAATCGCACGGAGTCGGAGCGTGCACTGGAAATGTGGTACACTGCCCGGACTGTTGCCGCCTCGCCGGTTAGATCGATCTCTATCGTCGCGCTGTCCAGTTGCCCGGCCGCGGCGAGCAACATGCCACTCGCAAACGCGATCACGGGTTGTGTCGAACGAGCATCGCAGCGTCGTATAGCGCGGCGGCGATACGATTCGCGTTGCGCCGTATGCCCGCTTGGAGGAACGGCAGTTGCTCCGGAGTGTGGCTCCTGCAGCTCTTCAGCGTCGCCACATCGCTGAGCATCGGTATCGTCCCCAGCGGCAGCGCGGGGTCGTGATCGAACCGTCTCCCTCGCGCGTAGTTCAGCGGAACGAGAATGCGAGACAGTTCGGTGATCTTCCGATTGATGCTGTCGTTCGTCTGCGTGACAGTATCCGATTCAACGTCTTCGTAGAATTCGGCAAGGCTCGTCCGCAATCCATCGAGCTCCTGCCTCACGACGCTGAGATCCGCCAGATCGCCGGCTTCGTTTTCGTACTCCCGAAGTGCATCGTCCATCTCTTGGACCGCCAGTCGGTGGTCGAACGGCAGAATTGCCGAGTTCAACACCCGACCGATCGCCGTAACGTACACTCGCAGGTCGTGCTCCAGCTCGTCGCGGTTTGCCACGTCGAGCACGTCGTCTTCGGTGTGCCACGCGATGTTGCCGCCGCAGCCACCCACCGGATAAAGCCCATGCTTCTCGCGCTCCTCCTGCGGGATGTTCGAAAGCAACATGAAGAACGACGTGAGGCCGATCTGATTGAAGGAGTAGTCACCCGCGCGAATCGGACGGCGCCTTGCCGCAGGCTGTCCCGTCGCATCTTGGATGGACTGGCGGCACAACGTGTCGGCCTCCGCCATCCACATGACGTCCTCGTACGCGGTCGCGCCTCGGCATCCCGGCGAATCTATGTTCACGGCAGCGATGCAGTGTTTACGCAGCTGCATGGCGAAGTTGTCGGCAAACCAGGTCGAACCGGCGTAACGACCCGTCGAATGCCCCGGCCACCACGCTATCATCAACGAACGTTGCAGTCGATCGCGATGCTCGTGAAAGATTCTCGCCAGCTCCAGCAGAGTAGCATCACCCACCGCATTGTCCCCGATGCCGATGCCCCAGCTATCGTAATGTCCGTGTACCAACAGAAAATCGTCTGACGCCCCCGCCCCCGCCCCCTTGATGGTTGCCACGGGGAGCTTGCATGGAAACCAGCCTTCGTCCAGCGCCGCTCGCACGGTCAGCTCGGCGGCTCCGCGCTCGAGGGCGTCGATCAGGGAATCGCCATCGGGTTGACTCACCGCGACGACGGGAGTTCGAGGCTTCTGCTCGATGTTGTCCGAAGTAGGCGTTCCCCAGATCGGTGTGCAGATACCCCAGTGAATGTTCGCACCCGGATTGATGTAGACCTGCGCGACCGCGCCTGCCCGCTCGAACCGCTGCACGACTGACGGCATCGCGTAGCCGTTGGTCACGACGATCTTCCCCCGCACGGGGGGTTCCCCTCCGCCCGCTGCGTGCTTGTCGTCGAAAATTTCACCCAGATCCCGCATGGGCGGCACGGGCAGGTAGACTCCCGGAGCAACTACGCCTTCCGATGGCGTCGGGACCGCGAATGCCGGCGGCTTGGCGCGGCACTCCCGGCCATTCCAAGAAACCGACGCGGCTCGGGGGAGGGAGAGGAACAGCTCCGGCTCATGCACCTCATGATCGATTCCCATGCGGGACAGCTCGTCGACGATGTAGTCCGCACCCGCATGCTCGTCAGCCATCCCCGACTCGCGTACCAGAGTTGAGAACCGCTCGATCAGACGCCAGCCGACGTCGGTGGAGACACCGGCGAGCAATGAACGCTCGACGTCCACGACAGAATCCGAGTTGGTCATGAGTGTTGGCCCTTAGATGAGTGACATGGGAACAAGGTTTTCCCCTTGCTGCGGCGACGCAAGGGAAGCCTTGACGCAGCGAACGCGTCGCCGAGCTTTCACCGTCGATGTTTATTCGCATCATTCGAGCGGCGGCCGCGACATTTGCAATAGTGGCGCTGATGGGCACCGCGGTCGCCATCTATGCCGCCGCGTGGCTCGCGGCGCTCTTCACGGGGTGCGCAGCGGCGATCCTTCTCGGCCTGGTACGAATGATGTGGACGGCCACCGCATCACGTCCACCACCGACCCAGCCACCCCTGTCTCCCAACCCGTTCGATGCGATAACCGCCCGTAGTCTGTTGGCACTGCTCGCGGCCGCCTTCGTGGTGGGCGGCGCGGTCGTGGTCCTCGTCTCGTATCTCGATCCGGCGGGGTCGGGATATGGCGACGCTTCCTTGGGATTCGGCATGTACGGATTCGTCGCCCTGGGTCTCTGGCTC
Organism: Gemmatimonadota bacterium; assembly: GCA_022562295.1. Lineage (GTDB taxonomy): Bacteria > Gemmatimonadota > Gemmatimonadetes > Gemmatimonadales > GWC2-71-9 > B3T1B10. The sequence continues at coordinate 2,228 of JADFPO010000058.1, read as the reverse complement.
ATCATCAGGCGAAACGATGTTGACTTCGATCGCATGCTCGGCGTGCTACCCCATCGCCGGCCGTTTCTCACGTCCTTGGCCTCCGTCGTTCCGTTACTCCTCTTTTCCTACGGCACCGTGTGGATCGTGTATTACCCACTCTCCATCGTGTGGCCCGAGCCCGTGGAGCGGTTTCTCCTCAGCGATGATTTGCTGGTGGCCTCGACCGGAGGGATTCACGAGGTCGGGCCCAACGTCATGATGGCAGTCGGTCTGGTGGTCATCGCGCCGATCACCGAGGAGATCTTTTTTCGTGGATTCCTATTGCACCGTTGGGCGCGCACCTGGGGAGTCGAAGCTGCTGTCATCGCCACGTCGGTCGTGTTCGCCGTATTGCACGCAGATCCGCTCGGCGCCGGACTCTTCGGATTCGCCATGGCGGTGATCTATCTGAAGACGCGGTCGCTCACGATGGTCATTCTCTGTCACGCGCTGAACAACATCATCGCCTACGGCACGGCCCTAGGCTACGTCATCTTGTGGCAGGGCCCAGAAACGTACACCGTCGCAGATTTCCACCGCGAATGGTGGACGGCAGCGGTGGCTCTTGCCATCGCGATCCCGTGGGTCATTCCTTTCGTACGGCGGCACTGGCCAAATAATGCATGGCAGGTCCCCTACGATTTCGTCGATTGCCGCCCGCTGAAAGCTGAGAACTGATAGCCAACCAGCTGCCGGCTACGACACTCACCTTCAGCTCCGGATGCGTGGGTCCCGCCGCTTTCAGGAAACCGCGGATAACGCGGAAGACGCGGGTAACCACGGATCAAATACTTTTTGGGGGTGTGGAGGTGGGGGAGGGATCGTCCCATCAGCGTCATCCGCGGTTCCCCGGCGGCTGCTCGGACGGCGAGAACGCCGGACGCTGAAAGCTGGCGGTCCTGTTAGGGGATAGGAAATAGTGGAAAATAGGCTCCCCCTGCTCTCCCACTCCCCCCGTCACCTGACACCTAAAAAGGAGAGCGCGTGGCCGACCAAGTCCGCATAGAACGAATCGACGACATCGCGGTGGTCCGAATGGACCGGCCCCCGGCCAATGCGCTGGACTTATCCCTTGTACGCGAACTCGACTCTGCCCTCGAGCTACTCGAGACCCAGGGCGGGGGCGGGGACGGGGGCGGGGGCGGGGGCGCACGCGGGGTCGTATTGACCGGTGTGGGGAATTTCTTCAGTGCCGGATTGGATCTCAAAGTGGTGCCGGAGTACACCGATGAGTTGCAACGGGACATGATCGTCGCGTTCGGGCGCATGATCGGCCGGCTGTACGCGCATCCCCACCCAACCGTCGCGGCGGTAAACGGCCATGCAGTTGCCGCCGGCACCTTACTCGCGTTGGCGTGCGACTACCGCATCGGACCCATTGGCGACTGCCGTCTCGGATTGACGGGCGCCCGCGTAGGCATTCCGTATCCCGTTGCCGCGCAGGCGGTGATCGAAGCGGAACTCGACCCGGCGACGCGCCGCGTCATGGTGCTCGGCGCGGAGCAGATCGGTCCGGACGAAGCGATGGAAAAGGGAATCTTGGACGAACTGTTACCAGCCGACCGCGTGCTCGAGCGGGCGGTCGAGGTGGCGCAACAGCGATCGACACTTCCCGCCGAGGCGTACGGAAAGATCAAACAACAGCTTCGCGCGGAGGCTCTACGGAAAATTCGTGCCGCCACCGAGCTGGGGGAGGATCCGTGTCTGGACGACTGGGTGACGCATGAGGCCACCGAGGCCGCCGCGCGGGTTCTCAGACGGCCCGGGGCGCCGCGCGCTTCTCCTGGACAGCCGTAGGTGAAGGCATCTATCTTCATGCGGTGGATGGATTTGGTGCCGCGGGCTCGTGTATTGGGTGCCGCGGCCTCACTGTCTCATGGAACCGGTGACGTAGTGCTCCGGAGTGATCAATGGCGTCCCCTTCGAACCACGACCTGATCGAGCGTTGGCGCGGCGAGCCGGCACCTTTGCTGCCGTTGCTTCACGCGTTTCACGATCGAGACGGATATCTCTCTGAGGAGTCGATCCGCGCGACCGCGGACGCACTCCACATCCCGCTCGCGGACCTCTACGGCACTGTCACGTTCTATCATCACTTCAGCCGCCAGGAACCGGGCGAAGACGCGCCGCCAGGGCGGGGCGCCCCGCGCGTGTGTACAGGACCCATCTGCCGGCTGGTCGGTGCCCATGAGCTTCTCGCCGCGATG
>JADFPO010000057.1:16493-19645 GCA_022562295.1 Gemmatimonadota bacterium | reverse complement strand
CGCTGCATTGCCGTGTCGTCGGCGATCAGTTTGGGAGTCAGCACCTTCACGGCCACCGAGTTACCCGTGTTCAGCTCGCGGGCCTCGTAGACGTAGGACATCCCCCCCTCGCCCAGCTGCTTCAGGACCTTGTACCGGCCGTCGATGATCTCACCCTGGAGGGCGCCGGCCTGATCGACCGACGGCCCGAGTTGCCGCTTGACGGCCGCTCGGACCATGGTCTTGGAACTTTCGGACCCAGCGCTGCCCGACGGTGTCGCCGCCGCGCCAGCGACCTCGACTAGCGGACTCCCATCACGGGGGCAAAACCGTGTGTCGCCTTCGTACACAGTCTGACAGCGCGTGCATCGGCGGCTCATTGGTGCACCTGGTTCCGGCCACCTTTCTTGGCCCTATACAGGGCCGCGTCGGCATTAGCGATCACTTCCTCGGCAGTTACCGTTCCCTCACTGTACGTGGCCACCCCCACCGATATCGTAACGTGCAGCGAGTCACCGTCCTCCGCGTAGTCGTGCTTCTCGGCGCGTTCGCGGAGCCGCTCGGCGAATATGATCCCGCCTTCGATACCGGTATCTGGCAGGATGAGGGTAAACTCCTCACCGCCGTAGCGCGCCACGACATCCATCTTGCGCGCCTCGTCCCGCAACAGCTCACCCAACCGCCTCAGAACCCGGTCCCCAACCAGATGGCCACACGTATCGTTGATGTCCTTGAACCAGTCGAGATCGATCATGAGCACGGTCAGCGGATGGCGATACCGGCGAGCCCGGCTGAGCTCGGTTTCGAGCTGATCCAGCATTGATCTCCGATTCACGCATCCCGTCAGGGGATCCGTGTTGGCCATCTCCTCGAAGCGATCGCTGTCGGATTTGGCCGCTTCTAGGTCGTAGGCTCGCTCGATCGCGTTGACGGCCGCCTTGATCACTCCCTCCGCGAAGGACGCGTCTCGTTGGGTCAGCGGGGGATCGTCCTCGGTGGTGCGGAGGAACAGCACTCCGGCCTGCTCACCACGAAGAGAGAACGGTAACACCACCGTGGACCGGGTGGTAACCTGCACGCCGTCACGCTCCCATTCCGCCCGCATGTCCTCGTACAGGGGGTCCGTTCTCACATCGGTGACCAGCACCGTCTCGTGCGTCTCCAGCGCACGGCGCACCTCGGGATATTTGCTCAACGGAATCTCGAGGTTGCGGAGCATTGGGTTTTCGGCCGCCGCTACGACGAGGCCGGTGTCCGAACCCGGTTGCGACGAGACCATAGAGCACTTGGACAGCCGAAGGGCCCGAGCCACGCGCCGCGTCAGGATGTGGTAGATCTCGTCCGGCTTGAGGGATTCCGTCACCTCGTACAGGATGTCGACCATCTCCGTCCCGGCCTTGGCCTCGTCGCGGACCCGGCGCAGGTCGTTTGCGTGCTTCAGCCGGACCTCCACTCGGGCGAGCAGCTCGCGCACTCTGAAAGGCTTGGCGATGTAGTCCGACGCGCCCAACGTGAACGCCTTGACGGTGGCATCTTCGGGTGGCATCGAGGAGAGCATCAGCACCGGAATATCCCGCCACTGCTCGTCAGTCTTGATCTGCTCGAGGAGTTCGAGGCCATCCACCCCGGGCATCATGATGTCGAGCAGCACAAGATCCGGACGCTCCTGCTCGAGTTTGGCCATCAGGTCCGCTGCGTCCGACACCGGGACCACCGTATAGCCCTTTTCCTGGAGAATCCACCCGAGCGTTTGGAGCAGGGCCTCGTCATCGTCGACGACCATCACCTTGGCGGGAGATTCCATCGTCGGCCGGCCGCTAGGTCGCTGCCTCGAGAGACCGTATGGTGGCCACGTCGACGTTGCCGCCGCTCACCACGAGAACTGTTGGGCCATCCGCCTGTAGGGCACCGTGACGCAACGCAGCGGTCGTGACTGCACCAGAAGGCTCCGCCGTAATATCGACTTCGCCGAAGAGCCACTGGGTCGCCTCAACGATGGCCGAATCCGGGATCGTAACAGACCGGGCGAGATCTTTCATATGCTCGAAAGTGAGCGCCCCGACGGAGAGTGGCAACAACCCATCCGCCACGCTGGCGGTGCGCTCCATCCGAACCGGATGTCCTGCTTCGAGCGCGGCCGCGTATGTAGCCGCACCTTCGGGCTCCACCGCAGTAATCCGTGCCTCCGGCCGCAAGGCGCTCACGGCCGTGGCCACGCCGGCGGCCAGCCCGCCACCGCCAACGGGCACGGCCACGTGGGCGACTTCGGGCAAATCCTCCACGATCTCCAGACCGACCGTTCCCTGACCGGCGATGACGTCGGGATGGTCGAACGGCGGGATAACCGTGAGTCCCTCACGCTCGATGATTTCCTGGGCCTTGGCCAATCGATCTTCCGACGTCGTGCCCGCAAGCACGATTTCTCCACCCCAACGCCGCACACCGTCGATCTTGAAGGCCGGCGCCGTCTCCGGCATGACGATGACGGCCCGAACGCCGACTTGGCGGGCCGCGTACGCCACGGCCTGGCCGTGATTTCCGCTCGAATAGGTGATGACACCGGCTCGCCGTTTTTCATCAGGAAGACGACGCACGGCAGTCCACGCGCCGCGCAGCTTGAAGGCTCCCGACGGCTGTCGGTTCTCGAGCTTGAGGTAGACCGGATGTTTGGCGAGCCGAGACAGCGCGCCCACTTCGACCAGCGGTGTGCGCACCGCCACGTCTCCGAGCCCGTGGGCGGCCTCGCGAATTTGCTCTATTGTGACGCATCGAGTAACGGCCCGCTCGTCTGTTGAGGTAGTCAATGGACGACGAAAGTAGAGGCCACGCGGTGGCCCCGCAAGCTAAACACTCCTCGTCGCTCCGCGATCCTCATCCGCCAGGCTAGACTTCCATTTCGCGCTGGTCTCGTCCAGCCGAAACGACCGTCACTTCTTCCGTCTCACCCTCCTCATTGACCACCCGTGCGACATCAACGACCGTGTCGCCGGAATCGAGATTCATCACCTTCACGCCTTGGGTGTTGCGGCCGATCACCCGGATACCGTCCACCGGCACTCTGATGATCACGCCGTGCCTGGTGATCATCATCAACTCATCCTCCGGCAGCACTTCCTTGAGTGCCACGATGGACCCGGTTTTCTCCGTGCGCTTGAGCGTAATGATTCCCTTGC
>JADFPO010000057.1:6199-16396 GCA_022562295.1 Gemmatimonadota bacterium | reverse complement strand
GCCACCCCGCCTTTGTACGCGGTAGTCCGAGGCCTTGGATCGCTTGCCCATTCCGTACTCGCTCACCACCAGCAGCGTCGCTTCACGCCGCAACACCACCATCCCGATGACTTTGTCGTCTCCGCCGAGCTGAATGCCTCGTACACCGGTGGTTGTACGGCCCATCTCTCGTACATTACGTTCGGTGAACCGGATGCTCATCCCGTTACTAGTGGCGAGCACGATGTCGTTGCTTCCGTCGGTAATCAACACATCGATGAGCTCATCACCCTCCTCGATGTTGATCGCATTGATCCCCGTGGCGCGGGGTTTCCCGTAGGCCGACAGGACCGTCTTTTTCACCAGCCCGTTGCGTGTCGCGAACACCAAATACTGAGAGTCGGGAAAACCACGTACCGCGAGGTATCCCGCGATGCGCTCTTCCGGGCGCAGCCCGACCAAGTTGATGATCGGCCGGCCTCTCGCCGCCCTACCGGCCTGCGGCACGTCGTACACCTTCAACCAATGGACCCGGCCCGTATGGGTGAAGAACAAGACGTAATCGTGGGTAGACGCCACGAACAGGTGCTCGACCCAGTCATCTTCTTTCGTACCCATCCCAGCCAATCCCCGACCTCCGCGGCGTTGCCGGCGGTACGTCGAGACAGGGATCCGCTTGATGTACCCGCTGCGTGAGATCGTGATCACCATATCCTCTTCGGCGATCAGGTCTTCGACGCTAAAGTCTTCCTGGTCCGCAACGATCTCCGTGCGACGATCATCACCGAACTTCTTCACCAAGGTCGCGAGTTCATCCTTCAGGATCCCCAGGCGCTTCTTTTGAGAAGCGAGGATTCCCTTGAGTTCCTTGATGAGGGAGCGAAGTTCCTTGAGTTCGCCCTCGATCTTGTCGATCTCCAGGGCAGTCAACCGCGCCAGCCGCATATTGAGAATCGCTTCGCTCTGCTTCTCCGATAAATCGAACCGCTTACGGAGCCCGGCATCCGCCGTGGGAGTGTCCTTCGAACCGCGAATGATCTTGATAACCTCCTCGATGTTGTCGACGGCGACCTTCATGCCGTCGAGGATGTGCTCCCGAGCTTGCGCTTGCTCGAGGTCGAATTCGGTGCGCCGAGTAATGACCTCGAGGCGATGGTCGACGAAGCATTGGAGGAGCTCTTTCAGATTCAAGATCTTCGGCTGCCCATCCACCAACGAGAGCATGATGGCGCCGAATGTGACCTGCATCTGTGTACGCTTGTAGAGTTGATTCAGCACCACGGACGGATTCGCATCGCGCTTCAGCTCGATCACGACACGCATGCCGTCGCGATCCGATTCGTCCCGAAGGTCGGAAATGTCGGTAATCTTCTTGGCGCGGACGAGATCGGCGATGTGTTCGATCAGCCGCGCTTTATTGACCTGAAAAGGGATTTCCGTTACGACGATTTGGCTCTTGCCGCTCGTCTTTTCCTCAACCGCGGCGCGTGCCCGAACCGACATACGGCCCCGGCCCGTTTCGTAGCACTCCTTGATCCCGTCACTGCCGTAGATGAAACCGCCCGTGGGGAAATCCGGCCCCAAGATGTGCTTGCGCAAATCGGAGATCTCGCAGTTCGGATTATCCACCAAGTGGGAAATCGCATCGGAAAGCTCGCCGAGATTGTGCGGGGGAATATTGGTGGCCATCCCCACGGCAATCCCCGTCGAACCGTTCAAGAGCAGGTTCGGTAACTTGGACGGCAACACGGTGGGCTCTTCCAACCGCTCGTCGAAATTCGGCGTAAAAGCCACCGTGTTCTTGTCGATGTCGGCCAGCATCTCCACGGCAACCGCGGTGAGGCGGGCCTCCGTGTACCGGTACGCCGCGGCGCTGTCGCCGTCGACCGAGCCGAAATTCCCCTGACCGTCGATCAGCGGATAGCGTAGGGAGAAACGCTGCACCATGCGTACAAGCGAGTCGTAAACGGCCGAATCACCGTGCGGGTGGTATTTCCCCAGCACGTCGCCGACCACGGTCGCCGACTTCTTGTGCGGGCGTCCGGGGATGAGTCCCAAATCGTTCATGGCGAAGAGGATTCGGCGGTGCACCGGCTTGAGACCGTCTCGCACGTCGGGAAGCGCACGCGAGACGATGACACTCATCGAATAGTCGATGAACGACTCCTTCATCTCGTCTTCGATGAGGCGGGGCAGAATGCGTTCTCGCTGAGTGGGCGATGTCATGTTTTTGGGGGCATGAGCCGAAAAAAACGGGGCGCGTGGACCCCGAATTGTCGGTGTGAAATCTACCTCATTCGGCCCCCAAAATCAACGACGGCATGGTTCGTAATCTGTTGGGATATAACGGGTTAGAACAGGCTGGCAGGCGGGCAGGCGGGCAGGCGGGCAGATGGGCGGTTGGGCGGTTGGACAGGCGGACAGGGCGAGTCACAGCTCATAGCCCAAGGCTCGTGGCTCGTAGCTCAACCATGCTGGGCCTCCCACAAGACACGTTTCTTCTCGGGTCCCTTCTCAAACAACACGTACACCGCGGGCGTAACCGTCAGCACGAAGAAGGTCGAGCTGAGCAACCCCCCGATGAGCGCGTATCCCAATGCGTTCCAGATGTTCGCGTCGGCGTAGTCCGAGAAAATCACCAGCGGCAACAGCCCGAGGACCGTTGTGGCGCTCGTCATCAGGATGGGCCGAACCCGCTCCAAGGTACCCCGGACGACCGCATCCATGAGCGGGACACCCAGCCGCCTTCGCAGCTGATTGACGTGATCCACCAGCAAGATCGCGTTGTTGACCACGATCCCGCCCATCATGATGACGCCGATGTATGCCTCACGGGTGAAACTGGCTTCGGTGAAGAAGAACATCAGGAACACCCCGACCAGCGCCATCGGAACCGTGAGCAGCACGCAGATCGGTTGCCGCAACGACTCGAACAAGGCCGCCGTGACCATGAAAATCAGCACGAGTGATATGCCCAGCACGATATAGACCTGCGCTCGCTCCTCATCCGACCACTCAAAATCCTGTTGCCCTTCGATACGGTATCCATCCGGAAGCGCCGTACTGGCAATCACCACGTCTCGCGTGCGGTCTCCTAACTTGCGCGGTCCCCTGAACTCGTAGCGAACCGAACGGCGGTATTGCTGGTCCTCGCGCTCGATCACGTTGAGCACGTCCCGCTTCCCGATGGTCGCTATGTCGGCCAGGCGCACATCGCCGTCCGCCGAGGATATCAACGTTTCGGCAAGGTCGAGCACGTCAAGATCTCGGTAGCCCTCCATCTTCAGTTCGAATCCAAGCTCCTCGCCACCCACTCGAATTCGCCCCTGGCTCGTCCTGCCCCCGACAACCGCCCGGACCTGAGCCACGACGTCGCGCGCGGTGAGGTCGTGCATCGCCAGACGCTCCCGATCCAGCTGCAGGACGACCTCACTCGACTTCTCGCTTCCCCACCACCGGCCGCCGGCATTGGTGTCGACATCGCGGACACGTGAGAATCGTTCCAGCCGCCGCTTGAGATCTTCGGCGATATCACGAACCCGTTCATAGTTGTAACCGAAGACACGAATCGTGTAGTTCGGCGGACTTCCGCCGCCGCCGTAGAACGAGGGCCCGTATCCGAACACCCGCACTTCCACGCCACCGAACTGATGGCTGTACGCGAGCATCTGCTCCTTGATGGCGCCCGGAATCTGCGTCCGTTCGATCTCGTCGGGGAACGTGATGCGGATGCGAGCTACTTGCGTCTGCACTTGGCTGACGAAGCGCTCGATTTCGGGTGTCTCGAGTAACTTCGCTTCGAAGAACCGCGTGAGATCGTCGGTACGATCCAACTCCTCACCTCGCGGCAACCGGATAACGATGTCGATGTACGACTGTTGCCCCCACAAGCCACCCCACAGCACGCCTCGGTTCACATACTGGTTGAACAGATGCCAGGATCCCGAGAACGCGCCTATGGCCAAGACAACCGTGGCCCAGGGATGCCGGGACGTGAACCTGACCACTCCGGCATACGCTCGCACGTAGGGAGGGTCGCGCTGCGGAGAGGCCGGAGCGCCGCCTGCTCCTGATATCGAACCGGCCGGACCGAGCACGCGCGCCGCGAGCGACGGGATGAAACTGAAAGCGACCAACAGGCTCGCGAGCAGACTCATGCCGACCACGATGGCAAGTGGGATGTAATAGATCCGAAGCTCGCCCTGCAGGTACACGAAAGGAATGAAGACGATCAACGTTGTGAGCGTCGCTGCGAGGATGGGGAGCAAGACCTCACGGGATCCGATCAACGCCGCTTCTTGCGGCGAAGCCCCCGCACGGTGTTTGCGGTACACGTTCTCCAGTACCACGATCGCGTTGTCCACGATCAATCCGAATCCCATCGCTAAACCCATCAGCGTCAACACATTGAGCGTCAGCCCGCCGAAATAGATGAGGTTCAACGTGATCAGCACGGAGAACACGATGGTGGCGAAGACGATCCCGGCCGACCGGAAGGACTGCAGGAACAACAGCAACACGGCGAAGATCACCAAGGCCGCTACGATGGCGCGCTCGCGCAAGTCGGTGAGCTGTGTGCGGATTTCTTTACTCTCGTCATAGTCGAGAAACAACCGCGTCCCGGCTGGGTGGAGCCCCTCGATTGCGGCCAATCGATCTTTGACGCGATCCGCCACCGCGACGGTATTGGTGCCGAGTTCTTTGAGAACTGCGAAGGAAATGGCGGGAAGCCCGTCGATGCGATAGTGACTCGTGGGATCCTCATACGTGTCGCGGACGACGGCGATGTCGGACAACCGAACAAGCTGGCTCCCCTCGCTGAGGACGATGAGGTTGCGAACGTCGTCCACGCTTCCGGCACGCTGCCTGATCGCCAGATTGCGGAGCATTCCATCGTCGTAGACGGCACCGGCCTCCATTACCTGCTCGAGTTGCAGAACGCGCCGGCGAATCGTCTCCGGACTCAAGCCGAGTGCCCGTAATTGATTGCGGTCGAAATCCAGCTCCAGGAGCCTGTCCCGACCGCCGCGCACGACAACGGTCGAGACGCCATCGACCTGCAGGATTTCGGGCGCCACGATGTCATCGACGTGGGCTCGCAGCGCCTCCAGTGTGTATGGCGCGGTGATGGTATAGCCGAGGAACGGGCGGTTCTGATCCTCGAATTCCGGCGGCACGTAGGGCTCGACGAACGGCCCCTGAATACCGAGCGGCAACTCTTGTTGGAGTGCCGCCAGCCGCTCGGACAACTCCAGCCTGATGAAGTTCATGTCGACATCGCGGTCGAACTCGACCCGTATTTCGGCCCGCCCGGCGCCCTGCTCTTCTTCGGAACGCGAGCTGATCTTTTCCACACCGCGTACTTGTTGAATCGCCGCTTCCAACGGGGCGGTGAGAAACGCCTCGGTGGCCTCGGGGGAAGCGCCACGCCATAGCGCGCGCACGGTGAGTTGGGGAAGCTCGGTATCGGGGAGTAGCTCGATCGGAATGTTGCGCCACGCCGCGATTCCCAGCAATGCGACGGCGAAGTAGCCCATCGATACGGCAACGGGCCGCCTGATTGCCAATTCGATCATGAGTCCCCTCCACCCCTCGCGCGGCTCGACGTTCCATCGGGCTGCCCAACGATAGGCTCCTCGGAGCGTGGAGCGCCTGCCAGTCCCACCATCGCTCTCAGCTTCACGCGACCCTCCTCGATCAGGTCGTATGCCACCGGGACCACGACGAGCGTGAGTGCCGTCGCACTCAACAGGCCACCGATGACCGCGACAGCGAGCGGCGCACGCAAGTCCGATCCGCGTCCCAGCCCCAGTGCCATCGGCATCAACCCCAGCACGGTCGTCACCGTAGTCATCACGATCGGACGCAGGCGCACGCGACCGGCTTCCAGAATGGCCTGCCTGAGCACCAGGCCCTGCCGTCGCATCCGATTGATGAAATCCACTTTCACGATGGCGTCATTCACCACTATTCCAACCAAGATTACGATCCCGATCAGGCTCATCGTGTTGAGGCCCGCCCCCGCGACCCACAGCGCCACAGCGGCACCGACCGTTGCGAGCGGAACACTGAGTAGAATCGTAAACGGGTGCACGAACGACTCGAACTGCGCCGCGAGTATCATGTACACGAGAATCAGCGCGAGGGCGAAGGCAAACGCCAACTCCCGAAAGCTCTCGGCCCGCTCCTCATTTTCGCCTCCGACGTCGACCCGGAGCCCGCGAGGCGCCGGGTTCTCGGCTATGGCAGCGGCCACGTCCGCCAGGGCACCGTCTAAGCCACCCGACGCGACATCCGCGTACACGGCAACCATGCGCGACTGTTCGAGTCGTCTCACCTCCGCCGGCCCAACCGTCTCGCGTGTGTGCACCAGATCACGCAACGGCACACCCTCCACCTCTAACAGCTCGAGGGTCGCGAGCGAGCGCCGTTCGGCCTCGGGGAGACGGACCAGAATGGGAATCTTCTGGTCGAAGTCCACATACTCGGTGGGCACGCTGCCCCGCATGTATCGCTCGACCGTTTCGGCGATGGCGCTCGGGTCGATGCCATAGGCGGCAGCCCGCTCGCGGTCTACGTCGATGAGCACCTCGGGCTGACCCTCCTCAGTGGACAGGCGGACATTGGTGAGCGTGGAGACCTCAGAAAGCCGCTGCGCCACCAGTTGGGCGTAGGCGAACGCTTCATCCAAATCGTCCCCGCGAATTCGCACCGCGAGGTCGGCTTCGCCTCCGCCGAGCAGCCTTCCCAACGCTGTCGCCTGGCCGGTCTCTACCGTGAGCACTCCCGCAGGGAACCCGGCAAACACCCCACTCAGGTCTTCCACGACCCGCGCGGTGCGGGCGTCGGCTACTAAACGCACGTCGAGACTCGCTGTGTTGAGACCGCTCTCTTCCTCTTCGATACCCGCGATCGCTTCCTGCCGGCCCACTCTCGTGAAGATCGCTACTACGCCGGGGTTCGCGGCGAAGGCGCTTTCGAGCCGTGCTGCGGCCGCGGACGTCTGCTCGATCGGGGAGCCGCGTTCGAGTCTCAGTCGTACCTGAAATGATCCTTGATCCACGTCCGGAAGCACGCCGCGATCCAGCGTCGCGCCGACCGCGATGCCACCCAGGAGGATGCCGGCCGACAGCGCCACGACGCGCCCCCGGTGGTCCAACGCGCGCTCCAGCAAGCGATGGTACCAATTGGCGAATCGCATGAACGCCCGGTCAAAGGCATCGAGGAACGGCGAAGCAGCCGCCCTTACCCGGTTGGAGATGCCGTCGGTTGTCCGTCGAGCCACGCCCGTCACGGCGCTGCCAAGGCCTACGACCGCGTGGGTGAGGCCTCTCCCGATCCGTCTCGCCCAGGCCAAGCGACCCTCGATCGCCGGCTCCTGGGGTTGCACGAGAGGCGGGGACAGGGGCCCCGCCGACCCGTCACCCTTCCATCGCGCGGCCATCATCGGCAACAACGATAGCGCGACGATGAGGCTCGCGATGAGCGCAAAAGCCACGGCGAACGAAAGGGCGCCGAATAGTTGGCCCGCCACGCCCTCGACGTAGATGATGGGGCCGAACACGCTGATGGTCGTGATGGTCGAGGCCGTGATCGCCCCCTGCACTTCCTCCGCTCCCGCGGCGGCAGCCGCCATCGGCGACTTTCCCATTTCGCGGTGGCGAAAAACGTTTTCCAAGACCACGATGGAGTTGTCCACCAACATCCCGACGCCCAGCGCCAAGCCACCCAGGCTCATGATGTTCAAGGACACGCCGGCGAGATCGAGCAGCGCAAACGAGGCGATCACCGAGATCGGAATGGCGAGCGCGATGGCGACGGGATAGCGGGCGTCTCGTAGAAACAAAAACAGCACCAGGAACGCCAGCAATCCACCAACCAGCAGCGCCTGGACCACGCTCGAAATGGCATCGCCGATGAAGTCCGCCTGGCTCATGGCGATGTCCAAACGGATCTCGGGATACTCGGCCCGCAACTGGGAGAGCACCTCTTCCACCTGGTCGGCCACGCGAACGGTGTTGGCACCCGAGTCCTTGAACAGCAACAAACCCACGGCCTCACTACCGTTGTAACGAGCTATCGACTCCCTGTCCTTGAACCCGTCGACGACCCTCGCCACATCGCGTAACCGGACGGAGCCGCTCACCGACACGGTGTCCCCGCGGGTCAGCGGCACCGCCGCAATCTCCTCAACCGTCTGAAACTCACCGATCGTACGCAGGGCGTAGCGGTACCGGCCACGCCGTATGGTACCGCCTGGTGCGCTTTGATTCGCGGCGTCCAGCGCGGTCAGAACCTGGTCGATGTCAATGCCGTAAGCTTGCAGCAACCGCGGGTCGACCTCGACGTGAATCTCCCGCTCGAGTCCACCCACCACGGCGGCCTGCGCCACGCCGTCGATCTGCTCGAGGCGACGCTTGAACACTTCTTGCGCGAGTTCCTTGAGCGCCCACAGGTCCTCGCGGCCCGACACGCTTAGGGCCATGACAGGCTCGGACGTGGGATCGGTGCGAAGCACCACCGGCCGTTCGGCCAACTCCGGCAGCTGGTCGCGGATGTTATCCAGCCGCTCGCGGACATTGAGTACCGCGAAGTCCATGTCCGTACCCCAGGCGAACCGGAGCGTCACCAGAGAGATCCCGTCGCGGGACACGCTCTCGACCCGCTCCACGTTGGGCACCGCGCTGACGTTCTGCTCCACGATCTCGGTGACAAAGCGCTCGACCTCGCGCGGCGCCACGTCCGGATAGCTCGTGTAGATCACGAGCCGCGGGTACGCGATGTCGGGGAGGAGATCGATGGGGAGACGCTGGAACGAGATCAAACCCAGCAACACCACGGCGAGGAAGAACATCGCCACCGCCACGGGACGTTTGGTCGAGCGGCTCGAGAGCGACATGTGCCTTCGCTACTCTAGATGGGCGATCGGCCCGCCCACCTGTTCTTCCAAATTCACGAGCGCGATCGCAAAACTGTACTCGGCGTCAACCAACGCTCGTTCGGCAGCATCAGCTTGACCGATGACCGACTGCAGGTTGATGAAAGGAATAGTGCCCATGCGAAATTCTTCTCGGGCAAGCTGAACCCGCCGGCGACTCAAATCCGTTGACCGCCTTTGGATCTCCAGGCCGTCCCACGCGTTTCGCAGATCGATCAACGCACTCCGCACGCCCTGCTCGACACGCAAGTTCGCCTCGCGATAGCTCTCATCAGCGCGCCGAACGGCGGCGTTGGCCTGCGCAGTCCTCTGCGAAATCTGGAAACCGGAGAACACCGGTAGGGAGACGCTCAAACCGAAATTCCATCCCCGGTCGAGTGGGTTGAGGTCGAAGAACGCGCTATAGTCCCGTTCGCGGAGACTGCGGCGGAACGATCCGGAAACGCCGATGCTCGGCAGTCGCTCGGCTCGCGCTGCGCCGCGGCGGCGCCCTGCCGCCGCCAACTGGCTTCGCGTCTGTGCCGCCGTGGGGCCGATCGCCAGCGCTTGCTTGACGAGCGCGTCGGCCTCCAAAGCAGACGGATCGAACGGCACCGGGAATTCCCCCTCCGGGTCGAAATCCAGAGACTCATCGAGCACCCCGAGCTGCTCCAGTACGCGCAGGCGGGCCTTCCTTGCTTCACCGATCGCCCGATCGACTTGTTGCCGTCGCGACGCCACGTCCACTTGGGCTCCCAACACATCTGCCTGTGACGCGCTCGCCACCCGAAACAGTCTCTGATTTGCATCCAACCGCTCCTCCGCCGAGGCAAGGAGCTGCTGCTCGACATCGACCAAACGTTGCCGCTGGATCGTCTCGTAGAACCCGCGTTTTACCTGGGCCTCCACGGCGATGGACGAAGCATCGACGCCGTAATAGGCGGCTGCCTCGTCCAACTGCGCTGCCCGCAAGTTGTTGACATTGCGGAAACCGTCGAAGATCGTCATGCGGCTGGAAATGCTCTGCGTAACCGTGCTGCTGCGGAACGTGACGGCCTCGGGAAGCCTCACCGTCTGGCCGAAGTCATCGGTGCCGGTCACGGTCGTATTGCGGTTGCCGTTCCAACTCATACCCGCGTCGAGAGTCGGCAGGAACGACCCCCAGCTCGTCAACACATCGGCGCCCGCGAGATTGGCGTCCACCACTGCCCGTCGATATGCAGGGTTGTTCCGCTGCGCGATATCGAGCGCGTCCGGGAGCGTCATCGTGGCCGGTTGCTGTTGAGCAAACAGCGGCGCCG
>JADFPO010000057.1:0-6101 GCA_022562295.1 Gemmatimonadota bacterium | reverse complement strand
ACACATCGGCGCCCGCGAGATTAGCGTCCACCACTGCCCGTCGATATGCAGGGTTGTTCCGCTGCGCGATATCGAGCGCGTCCGGGAGCGTCATCGTGGCCGGTTGCTGTTGAGCAAACAGCGGCGCGGCGGCCGCCAGCAGGAAGCCGCAAATCAAGATTCTCGTTTTCATCTGGATATCCTCTGATACTCCTATCGGGGGCGACCACCCTCCGCGCGCCGCGGGTTGCCCGTCACGCGCACGCGAGCATCGTGAATCAGCGTGTAGTGGCCATCGGTCAGCACGACCTGGCCGGGGGACAGCATTTCAGTTTCGCTGTTCGCGACGATCTCTACGAGGGAATCGTTCTCGAGGCCCGTGGTCACGTAATTCCACTTCGCGAGTCCACCGCGCGCGTCCCCTTCGTACACGAACACCATGGTGCGGCGATCACGCTCCAGCACGGCACTCTTAGGAATTAGAATCCGATCGGGAAAGCGGCGGGCCTCGAGCGAAACACGAGCATACATCCCGGGGAGAATTCGCCCGTCGGGATTCGGCAGGGTTATGGTGACGCGCGCCGTGCGCGAGTCTCGGTCCACGACCGGGTTGATCGTACGGATCTTGCCCACGATCACCTCGCCGGGAAACGCGGCGAAGGTCACCTGTGCCGTACGCCCCTCCGCGAGGAAGCCGATCTCGCTCTCCAGCACCTGCACCTCAACCTTGATCGGATCGAGGTCGACCACGGTCATGAGTTCCTCACCCGCTCCCACTCTGTGTCCCTCGCTCACCGCGATGCTGGCGACGCGGCCGGCAAACGGGGCTACCACCTGAGCACGCTCCAGGTTGATCTGGGCCCGCCTCAGGGCGACATCAGCCTGATCGAGGCCGCTCTGTGCCCGCGCCGTTCGCTCTCGCTCGGCTCGGATCTCGCGATCCTCGATCTGGTCGTCGAACAGTGTCCGCTCGCGGAAGGACGCCTCTGCCGTGGCGCGCTGTGCCTTGGCGTCTTCCACATCCAAGGCCAGATCCACGGTGTCCACGGCCAGCAACAACCCACCGCGCCTCACGACCTGGTTCTCGCGCACCGGAAGCCGCTCGACACGACCTGCCACCAAGGCCACTATCCTGCTTTGCCGCCACGCCGCCGCTTCCCCAGCAGCAGTCACCGAGATCACCAGCGTGTCCAGCACCACCTCGGCTCCGGAGACGGGAATGGCAACATTCGTTCCGAACGTGGCGGTCGCAGACACGTCCGGCCGCTCGCCCGCGGCTTGGTTCGCATCACCGTCCGCCTCCGACGAGCCGCGGATCTTGAGGTAGATCCCCGAGGCCAGCAAGAGGATCACCGCAAAGGCTAGAGAGGGACCGAGGAAACGTCTTGAACCCGTCATATCAGCCAGCCCCTATCCCTAATGACCGAGACCGGAGGTCTCGAGGAGTTCCTCAAGAGAACGTCTTGCGATCCTACGGCCACGGCTGCACATCGGTGTTACCGGATGCAGCCTAACCTGTAACTATAGCATAGAAACCCGTATTCAATCCGCCGAAGCCGCTGGTTCCAACCGGTCGAATTCACGGGCCCAGCGGGTGAATCAATCTCTAAGATGCGCGCCAAGCGCCTAACGTTGCGGCGGGCCCACCTCTCCACTCATCCCCTCCCGGCGGGCCACCACCACCACGCCACCCAACCCGGCGGGCCCTTTCCACTCCGCACCCCACCCGACGGTCAGACGGTACTTTTCTACCTACCGTCCGCCCGTCTGCCCGCCTGCCCGCCCGCGACCGTTTCGGACGCCCACACATCTATATCGGCGGAAGTCCCAACTACACCGGAGATCACGACATGTACACGCCCCGTTGCTCGTTGTTGGCGGTGTTGGGTGCCGCCGCCACCGTGTTTACAAGCAGTGGCACTGTGGCCGAGATGCAGCAGCAAAATCTCGGCGACGCGCAAGCCGTATTTCCAGAGCCGTTCAGCAGGATCGTCGGACTCCGCGAACTGAGCGACGGGCGAGTCCTCATAGCAGACCAGCTCGAGCGCCAGGTGAGCTTCATCGATTTCGCATCCGGAGAGGTTGACCAAGTCGGAAGGCGGGGTCAGGGTCCGGGTGAGTACGAGTCTCCACGGGGACTGCTTCCCTTATCGTCCGACGCGTCCATGCTCGTGGACTTCGGCACGATGAGGATGACCCGCGTCGAACCGGATGGGCGGCTCACCCAGTCGTGGCCGCTTATTTCGACCGGCGAGGAGATCCGGATCGTGCGTCCAACCGCCTCCGACGCGCTGAGTAACGTGTATCACTCATCGGTGGGGACCTTCAACATCCAGCGCGGGCAATCCGGCCCCGAGCCCATCGACTCGGCTGCGGTGCTGCGGTGGAATCTGGAGACGGACACACCCGATACGGTGGCCATGCTCTACGCTCCGTTGGCGGTGAGTAGCTCGTCAGCCCGGCGCGGGCGCGGCGGCTTCTCGTTCAACATCGGCGGCGGCGCCAGGATCACGGGTTTCCAACGGCGGCCGTTCCTGCCGCGAGACTCCTGGACGGTCACTGCGGACGGTCGCGTGGCGGTGGTACGCGCCTCCGAATACCGCGTCGACTGGTACGCACCCGACGGGCGGGTGACGCGCGGGCCGGTAGTCGATCATGACCCGATTCGCATCACCAACGCAGAGAAGGAAGCCTGGGCAGACCAACAGGGAAACCAACAGATGACCATGCGAATGCTGAGTGGAAGCGGAGGCGGGGGCGGGGGCGGCAGCCGCACGTTTCAGGCTCCTCGCCCAGACGTGGAGGAGATCGAGTTTCCTGAGTTCAAGCCCCCCTTTGGAGAAAACGCAGCCAGTGTGACCCCGGACGGCACGGTATGGGTGAGGCGGTCGCAACGGCACGACGAAGCCGGCGCCCTATACGACGTGTTCGACGCCGCCGGCGAGCGGGTGCGGCAGGTTCGTTTGAGGGAGAACCGCCAAGTCGTAGGGTTTGGTGCGGGCGTGGTGTACGTGGTCGTGATTGACGACGACGATTTGCAATGGCTGGAACGGTACAAGCGGTGAGAGGCAAGCAGTGAGTAGTGAGTAGTGAGTCGTGAGTCAAAGCCCGAACTGACAGGAGGCAAATCGGGCGCTGAACAGTTGACGATCTCGCTCGTGGGATGCAATGATGAACCATCACGTGCGAGGGACCGGCGATGAAGAAGCGGCGCAGGACGACTGCTAGCATTTGTGGAGAAGCGGCACGTAGCAGCCGGCAAGGAGCACCAGTGAATCGCTGCCGGGCGGTAGGATCGATTGTCACACTCATTGCGAGCGCAGGTTGCGACACCACCAGCGCGCCCCCCACGCCCGTCGTCCGTGACAGCGCCGGGGTGCGGATCGTGGAGAACGTGGAGCCGCAGTGGACGGCGGAGACGGCGTGGCGCCTGGCTACGGAGCCCCTTGTAGACATCGGCGGTGGCGACATCGACGAGCAGCAACTCTTTCGCGTCAGTGGCACGCTACGGCTCTCGGACGGCCGCATCGTCGTGGCCAACAGCGGCACGCACGAGCTGCGCTTTTACGACGCAGAGGAGACTTACCTCTCCTCGCTCGGCGGAGAAGGCGGCGGCCCCGGAGAGTTCCAAGGCATGGGGCCGGTGTGATTATTCGCGACTGACTCGTTGCTGGTGTTCGATTATGCGCTGCTTCGCATGTCGGTGTCTTCTGGTGACGGCGATGGAGGCGAGTTTGTCAGGACCTTCCAACTCGCCAGTTCCGGGCAAGGCGTCCCCTTGCCGATTGGGACGTTCTCCGACGGTACAGTGCTGGTACGGACCAGCGGGGCTTCAGCAATGCCGCCAACCGGCCTCTCCCGTGACCCGGTGCTCCTGTGGCGCTACTTGCTCGACGGTGAACTCCTCGACACGGTAGGGACTTTTGAAGGTGACGAGATGCACCGGGCAGGCGAGGGACAGCGGACCATCGCGACGAGCTTACCGTTCGGCCGTCGAGCCATGTTTGCTCTATCGGGCACACACCTCTTTTTCGGGTCTGGCAACTCCTATCAGATCGACGTCTTTTCCTCCAACGGTCGTCTTGAACGCTCCATTCGGCAGCTTGTTGCGAACGGACCTGTCACGAAGCAAGAGATCGAACGAATCAGGCGACCGCCAGAAGATCAATCGAGACCCCGCCCTCCGGGGTTTCAGCAATTGATCAACAGGATGCCGTTCCCGGAGACCAAGCCTGCGTACGGTGAATTAGTCGTCGATGCCGCTAGCAATCTCTGGGTCGCGGAGTACAGCCTGCGGCTTTTCGAGACAACCAGCTGGACCGTGTTTGATCCGCAGGGGACGTTGCTGGGCACCGTCCAGATGCCGCGCGGTAGTCGGGTGAGACAGATCGGCCATGACTATGTGCTGGCGACGTGGCGCGGCGAGGACGAGGTGGAGCACGTGCGGCTGTACGAGTTGGTGAAGCCCAACCGATGAATGCGAACGGGCTCCCGCTGCTGGCTCTCCTGTCCGCTACCGGTTGCGTGACACCCGCGGACCATGCCTCGCTGGTGCGCGACAGTGCCGGTGTTCGGATAGTCGTTAGCAACAGCGGGGCATGGACCAAGGCCGACAGGTGGACTGTCGCCCAAACACCCAGCGTTTCGATAGGCACAGTCTCAGGGGACCCCGTCTATGAGCTGTCGGGCGTGACAGGCGCGGTGCGCCTCGACGACGGCCGTTTTGTGGTGGTCAACGCCGGTACTAGCGAACTCAGGCTCTACGACCCCAACGGCTCCTACCTCGGGTCGTTCGGGCGTGACGGCGAAGGGCCCGGCGAGTTCCGCCGTCCGGCGGCCGTCCTCCCGTTCGCCGACAGTCTGCTGGTGTGGGACTCACGATTGCGTCGGATGTCGGTGTTTACGACAGCCGGCCGCTTTGTCCGGTCGTTCCGGATAGAGTCCGCTGGCTTCACCCTGGCAGGGCGGTTCGCCGACGGGTCGCTGCTTATGCACCCTCGGCTCCTACGGCCGACCCTTGAGATGGGAGACGGTCTGCGCCGCGATCTCGCGCCGTATGTCCTGTACAGCATGGACGGTGACTCGGTCGGCGCGTTCACGTGGCTGGGGGCCGAGGTCATCATCCGCTTGTTCGAGGGAGGGGGCATCTCAGCAGCGACACGATCACTGAACCGACAGACATACGCGGCGGTGACGGATACGAGCGTTTTCGTCGGCAGCAACGAAGCGTATGTGATCGAAGAGTACGCAAGAGACGGGCAGTTGTTGCGAAGCCTGCAGCGCCCAATCGCCGCCACGCCGGTCACGGACGCGCGCGTCGCCCGAGAAGCCGAGGCTATAGCATTGCGCTTACCTGAAGAGCGGCGCGCCTCCTTCCGACAAAACTGGCAAGACATGCCGCAGCCCTCGGCCCTACCGTTCTACTCGGGCTTGAACATCAGCGCCGACGGCCACCTGTGGGTGAAGAAGTTCAGCAGCCTTGGTGATCCGAATGACACTTGGAGCGTGTTTGACCCGAGCGGGCGGCTACTCGGACAGGTCGAGTTGCCTGAAGGGCTGACACTCTATCAGGTCGGCGACGATTACGTTCTGGGTCGGTGGCGCGACGACCTCGACGTGGAGTACATCGTGATGTACGAGTTGGTGAAGCCCGGGCGATGAACAAGAGCAGAACCATCGAGGGCTTGATGCTGGGTCCAACCTTTCAGACCGCGAGACACGCATGACGCCAATCCAGTACGCGTTTCGCTCGCTGAAAAAAAGTCCCGGCTTTGTAGCGGTGGCGCTGGCCTGCCTCACGTTGGCGTTGGGGCTGACCACCACCACCTACGCCGTGCTGGACTCCGTAATGAATCCACGCGTGCCGTTTGACGACCCGGACGAGCTTTACAGTGTGATGCTCTTGGGTGGTGGTGCCACGGGACGAGTCACCTGGTTCGACAAATACGTCAGGGTGCGGGACCGGACGCATTTCTTCGAGCACATAGCCCTTACGTCGTCCACATGGGACATAGTCCAGTCCTCGCGCGGGATGCATCGCACAAGAATCGTGTCAGTGAGCGCAAACTTTTTCTCGCTGCTTGGCGTGGAGGCCGAGCAAGGCCGCGTATTTGCCGAGGGCA